>NZ_JBHWZP010000579.1:0-2916 GCF_042728395.1 Streptomyces sp. NPDC060205 | reverse complement strand
GTAGTCGAGGTAGAGCATGGAGGCGACCGCGTCGACGCGCAGTCCGTCGATGTGGAACTCCTCGCACCAGTACACCGCGTTGGCGACGAGGAAGTTGCGCACCTCCACGCGCCCGTAGTCGAACTCGTACGTGCCCCAGTCCGGGTGCTCGGCCCGCCGGTCGTCCCCGGGCTCGTACAGCGGCTCGCCGTCGAAGCGGCCCAGCGCCCAGTCGTCCTTCGGGAAGTGCGCGGGCACCCAGTCCATGATCACGCCGATGCCGGCCCGGTGCAGCGCGTCGACGAGGTACTTGAAGTCGTCGGGGGTGCCCAGCCGTGAGGTGGGGGCGTAGAAACCGGTGACCTGGTAGCCCCAGGAGCCGCCGAAGGGGTGTTCGGCGACCGGCATCAGCTCGACATGGGTGAAACCGAGGTCGCCCACGTACGCGGGCAGCTCGTCCGCCAGCTGACGGTACGTCAGGCCCGGTCGCCAGGACGCCAGGTGGACCTCGTACACGGAGAACGGCGCCTCGTGCACCGGCGTGTCACCGCGGTGGGCCAGCCACTGCGCGTCGTTCCACTCGTAGTGCGAGGTGGTGACGACGGACGCCGTGTCGGGCGGCACCTCGGCGCGGCGGGCCATCGGGTCCGCCTTGAGGAAGCGGTCGCCGTGCCGGGAGGTGATCTCGAACTTGTACCGCGCGCCCTCGCCGACACCGGGCAGGAACAGCTCCCACACCCCGGCCGCGCCCAGCGAGCGCATCGGGAACTGCGTGCCGTCCCAGAACGTGAAGTCCCCGGCGACCCGCACCCCTTGCGCGTTCGGCGCCCACACCGTGAAGCGGGTGCCCGCCACTCCCTGGTGCTCCATCGGTTCGGCCCCGAGCGCCCGCCACAGCTGCTCGTGCCGGCCCTCGCGGACGAGGTGCAGATCGAGTTCGCCGAGCGCGGGCAGGAAGCGGTACGGATCCTGCACCTCCAACTCGACACCGCCCGCGTATCTGACCACCAGCGTGTACTCGGGAACGGCGTCGAGCGGCAGCACCCCGGAGAAGAGTCCGCCGCCCTCGCTGTCCAGCAGCATCCGCAGCCCGTCCGGCAGCGCCACCGCCACGGACTCGGCGAACGGCCGCAGCGCACGGACGACGACACCCTCCGCCACCGGATGCGCCCCGAGCAGGGCGTGCGGATCGTGATGGGTCCCCGACAGCAGCCGCTCCCGGTCCGTCACCTCCATCGAGGACACCGGCGGTCGCCCGCCGGGTCCCCCCGGCCCCGGTTCGCACGGACCGTCCTCGACGGACCGGACGTCCTCGACGGACCGGATCTCCTCGGACGGCGGCGGGGTCAGGGGTACGGAGATATCGCGGGCTGCCACGGTTTTCAGCCTCCTTGAGCGCTGTGGAAGGAGTGGAAGGAAGGAACCGGCGCGTGCGGTGCCGGGGTGTGCTCGGCGAGCCGGGCGATCGCCGCCATCGGCACGGGCAGCCAGTCGGGCCGGTGCCGTGCCTCGTACAGGGCCTCGTACACGGCCCGGTCGGTCTCGTGCGCCCGCAGCAACGCGCGCTGCGCACGCGGGTCCCAGCGTGCCTGTAGGGCGTATCCCGCGCAGTAGGCGTCACGGCAGCGCCGGGCCCAGTCGGGACGCCACGGGTGGCGGCTGCGGGCGGCGTAGTCGAAGGACCGCAGCATGCCCGCGACATCGCGTACGGGGGACTGCGGCTGCCGGCGTTCGGCGATGGGACGGGCCGGTTCGCCCTCGAAGTCGATGACGGACCAGCGTTCCCCTGCCCACAGCACCTGACCGAGATGCAGGTCGCCGTGGATCCGCTGCACCGGACGGCCCGAGTCGAGCGCCGCCAGCTCGTCGAAGGCGCCCCGCAGCCCGTCCACGTGGGGCAGCAGCTCCGGCACCGAACGGCTCGTCGTGTCGAGGCGTTCGATCATCGCGGCCGCGAGCCGCCGGTTCCCGTCCGCGGTCGGCGTGCCGAGGGCGAACGCGGCGGCCAGCGCGAGATGCACCTCGGCGGTCGCGCGCCCCAGTTCGTACGCCTCCTCCCGGAAGTCCCGTCCCGCGGTGAGCGATTCGAGCGCCAGGGTCCAGCCGTCGACGGCGTCCGGCAGGAACGGCTGGAGCACGCCGAGTGTCGCCGGCAGCGGCTCCGAGGTACGGAACCACGCCACGGGGGCCGGTACCCGGGTGCACCCCTGACGGGCCAGGGCCCAGGGCACCTCCAGGTCCGGATTGATGCCGGGCCGGACCCGCCGGAAGATCTTGAGGATGTACGCGTTCCCGTACACCAGGCTTGTGTTGGACTGCTCCACGTCGAGCAGACGCGGTGTCAGACCGGCGGGGACGCTCACCTTCGCGTCCCGCTCGAACCGCAGCGGGCCCGCCGTTCCCGGTGTGCGCAGCCGCTCCAGGAGCAGGTCGGCCGACCTCGGCTCCTGAAGGGCGTCGTACACGGTCAGGCCGGCCAGCGGCCCCTGGCTCGCGCGCCCGATGCGGGCGTGGGCCAGCCGGGGAGGCAGCACCTCCCCGACACCGAGGAGCAACTGGTAGCAGTCCCCGGGCCGCGACGGGGAGGAGCCGTCCCCGGTACTGACCAGCAGGTGCAGGCACGCCGGATGCAGCTCGGTCACCGAGAGCAGGGAGAGGTCCGTGACCCGCCGGCCCTTGCCCGCGAACCACCGTTGTTCGGGCAGCCATGCCTGAAGCAGGTCGGCGAGCGACGTCAGCAGGTGGGCCGGACTGTGGCCGCTGGGGCGGGGTGCTACGACCTTGCACATGTCGACCCGTCCTTTCAGGAGCACACCGTCAATCGGCGACTGGTGAGCGGAGTGGCGTCCTTGCGGAGGCGGAACCAGTAGAAGCCGTGGCCGGCGAGGGTGAGGAGGTAGGGGAGTTCGCCGATGGCGGGGAAGCGGACGCCGCCGA
>NZ_JBHWZP010000578.1:0-2946 GCF_042728395.1 Streptomyces sp. NPDC060205 | reverse complement strand
CTCGAACACGCACGGAAGCCCGGCCCTCGGCGGGCCGGGCTCCGGGGTCGTGACGGGGCCGGACGGGCGGGAACGGCCCGGTCAGCCGTCCTGTGCCGGGGAGCTTCCGTCCGTCGCCAGGCTGCCCTCGCCGATCGTCTGGTCGACCGTGCTGAGGGTGTCCTGGACATCGAGCGTGCTGAGGCTGTTGAGGGCGTCACCGTCGAGGGAGTGGGACGGGGTGACGGCCGCCACCACGAAGCCGGTGGCGAGGGACGCGATGGCGAGCATGCTGCGCTTCTTCATGCTCCACTCAACTGCCGACCCGCCCATGAGTCACGGTCGGGCTTTCCGCACCCCACGGTCGGCCCTCCACCCGTGCACTGACATCCGATGTCCTGTTCTCGCCGTCAGGTGCCGTGCACCGGGTCGACAGAGACCGCGCGTGGAAAATCCCTGGCTCAAATCAACACAACCGCACGTACGGCTCGGAATGCACGCTCCAAGACGCATGCTCAAGGGATTTGACGGGATATCGAACAACCACGACCGCATCCCTTCCACCACAGTGCAACAGGTCCTACCGTAAACGCGCATGGATGACGCGGACATGCGGTCATCCAACCTTTCGCGAGTACGGAGGAACGTAACGATGCGTCACCTTCCCACCCGCACACCTCGCCGAGGAGTGGTCGGAGCACTCACCGCCGGGCTGCTCGGCGCGTTGGGGCTGACCGGTACCTGGGGGACGGCCGGGCCGGTCCCGGCCGCCGGCGCCGCGACACCACCGGCCGCTGCGGCGTCGGTCTCGCCGGTGTCGGCCGCCGCGGCCCCGGACGACGGCCTCGCCCTCACCCCGCCCATGGGCTTCAACAACTGGAACTCCACGCACTGCCGGGCCGAGTTCGACGAGGCGATGGTCAAGGGGATCGCGGACATCTTCGTCGACAAGGGTCTCAAGGACGCCGGGTACGAGTACGTCAACCTCGACGACTGCTGGGCACTGCCCGCCCGTGACGCCGACGGCAAACTGGTGCCGGACCCGGCCCGCTTCCCCGGCGGGATCAAGGCGGTCGCCGACTACGTGCACGCCAAGGGGCTCAAACTCGGCATCTACACCAGCGCGGGCACGAAGACCTGCAACGACGCGGGATTCCCCGGCGCGCTGGGCCACGAGTACAGCGACGCCCGGCAGTTCGCGGACTGGGGCGTCGACTACCTCAAGTACGACAACTGCAACAACCAGGGCGTGGACGCCAAGCAGCGCTACACGACGATGCGGGACGCCCTGAAGGCCGCTTCGCAGGCGACCGGCCGTCCCATCGTCTACAGCATCTGCGAGTGGGGCGAGAACAAGCCCTGGGAGTGGGCGGCCGGCGTCGGCCAGCTGTGGCGTACGACCGGGGACATCAGTGACACCTGGGGTTCGATGCTCTCGATCATGAAGCAGAACCTGCCGCTCGCGCAGTACGCCGGCCCCGGGCGGTGGAACGACCCCGACATGCTGGAGGTCGGCAACGGCGGGATGACGGCCACGGAGTACCGCACGCACTTCTCGATGTGGTCGGTCATGGCCGCGCCGCTGCTCATCGGCTCGGACCTGCGGTCCGCGTCCGAGGAGACCTTCGGCATCATCGGCAACAAGGAGGTCATCGCGGTCGACCAGGACCCGCTCGGCAAGCAGGGCGCGGTGCTCTCCTCCGAAGGCGGTCGCTGGGTCGTCGCCAAGGAGATGCAGGACGGCAGCCGCGCCGTCGCCCTCTTCAACGAGACCGGCAGCCCGCAGCGGATCGCCACCAGCGCGAAGGCCGTCGGGCTGCCCGAGGCGGACGCCTACACGCTGCGCGATCTGTGGCAGCACAGGAGCTACAACACGGCGGGCACGATCTCGGCGACCGTCCCCGCGCACGGCACGGTCCTCGTCCGTGTCTCGGCCGACGACCGGTGGGCCGTGCACCCGCCCGCCGTGGAACTCGGCGTGGACGGCGACACGTTGACCGAGGCGGGCAGGGCGACCGCGCTGACGACGTCGGTCACCGATCTGGGCCGCACGCCCGCGCGGCGCGTCTCCGTCTCCGTGACCGGGCCCGCGGGGTGGCGGGTGAAGGCCGGCTCGCCGAGCACCGCGGGCTCCCTGCCGACCGGCAGGACGCTGCGCACGAGGTGGACGGTCACCGCGCCCGCCGGCACGTCCCCGGGGGTGTACGACGTGACGCTGAAGGCCGTGTACCGCTCGCCGGGCGGGGTGCGGGCCGAGAGCGTGCTGCCGCTGACGGCGACCGTCGCGGTGGCGCCGCCGTCCGGCACGTCGAGTCTCGGCTCGCTTCCGTGGCTGTCGGCGACCAACGGCTGGGGGCCTGTCGAGCGCGACACCAGCAACGGCGAGAGCGCGGCGGGCGACGGCGGTCCGCTCACGATCAACGGCGCCGTGTACGCCACCGGGCTCGGCGTCCACGCCGAGAGCGCCGTCGAGTTCTACGCGGGCGGGGCCTGCGAGAGCGTCACCGCGGAGGTCGGTGTCGACGACGAGGAGGGGGCGGACGGGTCCGTCGCGTTCGAGATCTGGGCTGACGGTACGAAGGTCGCGTCGACCGGGGTCCTCACGAACGCGGACGCGGCGCGGGCGCTGGTCGCGGACGTGGGTGGGGCGCGGGTGGTGCGCCTCGTCGTGACCGACGGGGGTGACGGGATCACGTCGGACCACGGCGACTGGGGGTCGGCACGGCTCGCTTGCTGACGCCGGGGCCACCGGGCGCCGCCGTCATCCGAGTGCGGGCCCATGGTGGCTGGCCGCGCAGTTCCCCGCGCCCCTAACGGGGCCCAGCGCCGCCCTGCCCAAGAGGCGCGGGCCCGCGCGGACGCCGCCATCATCCGGGTGCCAGTCCACGGTGGCTGAGCGCGCAGTTCCCCGCGCCCCTGGGGGGTTGGGGGCAGGGGCGCTGTTTGGTGCTGTCTCTTATACACATC
>NZ_JBHWZP010000577.1:0-2947 GCF_042728395.1 Streptomyces sp. NPDC060205 | reverse complement strand
GGCCCGGAGTCGTCGACTCCGGGCCCGCCCCACATCGATGTGCACGACCGTGCGTCACTTGACCTCGCGCAGGCCCAGCGGGCCCGCGATCTCCTCCGCCATCACGCGGCCCGCCTCCTCCGCGAGGGCGTCCTCGCTGAGGTCCTGGTCGGTGTCCAGGCCGTCCAGCTCCTGCAGGGGCTGGTTCAGCCGGACGTGCGCCACCAGGGACTGCAGGGCGCGCAGGGTGGCCGAGGCCGTGGAGCCCCAGTTCGAGAAGTACGAGAACTGCCACCACCACATCGCCTCGGTGGTGCGGCCGGCCCGGTAGTGGGCCATGCCGTGCCGCAGATCCGCCATGACATCGGCCAGATCGTCCGAGATACGGGCCGGGACCGGCGCCTTGCGGGGCTCGTACGGGTCGAAGACCTCGGAGTAGACGTCGACCGGGTCGAGCATCTCGGCGAGGCGCTCGCGCAGTTCGTCGACGTCCGGCTCGGGGCCCAGGTCGGGCTCGTACCGCTCGTCGGGAAGGATGTCCTCGTGCGCGCCGAGACGGCCGCCGGCCAGCAGGAGCTGGGAGACCTCCAGGAGCAGGAAGGGGACGGCCGAGTCCGGCTCGTCGCCTCTCGCGACCTCTGTCACCGCGACGAGGAAACTCTCGATCTGATCCGCGATCTGGACCGAGAAGTCGTCGGGGTCGGGATCGGTCGCGTGCAGCGTGGCGTCAGACATCTAGAAGCCGGCCTTCCTCAAGAACTTCGTCCCGTACATCAACCAGTCGTTCAGACATCCAGCAGCCGCCTTCCCTCGAAGGCGCGGCCCAGGGTGACCTCGTCGGCGTACTCCAGGTCGCCGCCCACCGGCAGGCCGCTGGCGAGGCGGGTGACCTTGAGGCCCATGGGCTTGATCATGCGGGCGAGATAGGTGGCCGTGGCCTCGCCCTCCAGGTTCGGGTCGGTGGCCAGGATCAGTTCCGTGACCGCGCCGTCGGCGAGCCGCGCCAGCAGCTCCCGGATGCGCAGGTCGTCCGGGCCCACCCCCTCGATGGGGCTGATCGCGCCGCCGAGCACGTGGTACTTGCCGCGGAACTCACGGGTCCGCTCGACGGCGACCACGTCCTTCGGCTCCTCCACCACACAGATGACCGAGAGGTCACGGCGCGGGTCGCGGCAGATGTTGCACAGCTCCTCCTGCGCCACGTTCCCGCAGGTGGCACAGAAGCGGACCTTCGCCTTGACCTCCATGAGGCACTGCGCGAGACGGCGTACGTCCGTCGGCTCCGCCTGGAGGATGTGGAAGGCGATCCGCTGCGCGCTCTTGGGACCGACGCCGGGCAGCCGCCCCAGCTCGTCGATGAGGTCCTGGACCACGCCTTCGTACACGGATTGCCTTCCTGTTCCCACGGACTCGGTACGTACCGTAGTCGCGCTTGCCCTCTTCGTACGTACGGTAGTTGGCGGTCGGCCTTCTTAGAAGGGACCGCCGGGTTGACTTAGAACGGCAGGCCGGGGATGCCGCTGCCGCCGCCGAGCCCCTGGGCCAGCGGGCCGAGCTTCTGCTGCTGGAGCGCCTGGGCGTTCTCGTTGGCCGCCTGGACCGCCGCGACGATCAGGTCGGCGAGGGTCTCGGTGTCCTCGGGGTCGACGGCCTTCGGGTCGATGACCAGGCCGCGCAGTTCGCCCGAGCCCGTCACCGTCGCCTTCACCAGGCCGCCGCCCGCCTGGCCGTCGACCTCGGTGCGCGCCAGCTCCTCCTGGGCGTTCGCGAGGTCCTGCTGCATCTTCTGGGCCTGCTGGAGCAGCTGCTGCATGTTGGGCTGGCCACCACCGGGAATCACGATCAGCTCCTGGTTCGTACGGCTGTGAGTACTGCGGTGAGTACTGCCTTCGGATACGGCTTTCCGGCGTGAATTCCGCCTTGGCACGAGCCTACGTGGTCTACGGGGCCGTCGCTTCGGCACTCTTTCGAGTGAGAGGGCAGGTTGGTCTATACCTGATCAGGACCCACATCCGAGCGGAAAAGCCCCGAAAGCAGGACTGTCTCCACCCATGGGGAGGTAGTAAGGGTGCGGCGCACCAGCACCACGCGCCACGTCACCGTCACACAACGTCACAGCGAGGGAGCGTCGGGTGAGCCAGCCGGACATGCAGCCCGAGGGGCCGGCCCAGGGCGGTCGGGGCGACGGTCCGGTGGAGCCCGGCGACCTGATGGGGCGGCCCTTCCCGCTCGGCGACTGGGGCGAACCGGCCGAGCGGCTGGACGAGCTCTACCGGTGGGTGGAGGCACGGGCGCTCACCACCGCGTACTGGTACCTCAGCGACCGGGTGTGGAAGCGGCGGGGCGCGCGGGCCCTGCGGGCCGGGGCCGCCGCCGGAGCCCTCGCCGGGGCCGGGCTGCCCCTGCTGGATCTCGCCGGGGTGCTCGGCGGGGGCGCCGCCTGGGGATATCTGGCGCTGCTGGCGGCGGTCGCCTGCGTGGCGGGGGACCGGTTCTTCGGGGTGACCTCCGGGTGGATGCGGGACGTGGCGACCGCGCAGGCCGTGCAGCGGCGGTTGCAGGTGCTCCAGTTCGACTGGGCGTCCGAGTGCGTACGGGAGGTTCTCGGGCCGGCCGAGGGGACGGCCGGGGAGGCCGCGGAGCGGTGCCTCGGGGTGCTGCGGCGGTTCTCCGAGGACGTGACGGAGTTGGTGCGGGTGGAGACCGCGGACTGGATGGTGGAGTTCCGGAGCGCGGGGGCGCCGTTGGCGCTTCAGGCGTCGGGGAGTGGGGGTGGAGGGGGCGGGGCGCGGGATGTCGCGCCGGTCGGGCGGTCTTCGCTGCCGCCCGGGACGCGGCCGAACATGCCGCGCCAGCGGCCGCCGGAGCCCCGGTAGGGGCGTTTCTCGCCCCCGCCGCCCCTACCCGTTCCCGTCCATGCATGGGGGCTGCGCCCCCTCGCCCCCGTATCGCGCTGCGCGCTCGTCCC
>NZ_JBHWZP010000576.1:0-2948 GCF_042728395.1 Streptomyces sp. NPDC060205 | reverse complement strand
GGGCCCTTCGTCATGTGCCGTCGGATACGGCGAGTACGGCGGGTACGGCAGGTACGGCGGATACCGATGAGTACGGGCGGCTCAGTGGTCGGAGTAGCTGAAGTCGCCCACGGTCCAGGCGCTGACGTCCGTGATCGCGACGCGGTACATCCCGCCGGTCTCGGGAATCCCCACGCTGCCCTGGAGGATCCGGGCGAGGTGGAAGTGCAGATGCGTGGGCGCCCCGCCGCGCCCGGCCAAATCGTCACGGTCATCGCGATTGTCAGGCTCGGCGCGATCGTCACGGTCGGCGTGGCCGTCGGGGCCCGCGGAGCCCACGGGTCCGGTACGGTCCTGCGGCCGGTCCGCGAGGAAGACGCCGGAGAACGCGCCCAGATGGTCGGAGTCCTTCAGCACCTCCGAGACCCTCTCCCGCCACACGGCCTCGGGAGCCAGTCTGCCGGTGATGACAGCACCACCGGCGACCACGGTCAGCGACATCCGATTGCTCTGCCCGGACTCCACCAGGGCTGAGATACCGACGAGCAGTTCGTCAGGGTTCGACATGGAAGCCGATTCTATCCAGCGGTCGCTCCTACCCACCTCCCGTACAGATGACACCAAAATACCTGGGATTCACACGAGCAGAAATCTACCTTTGTCAGAGTAGACATTGCTCGGGCACGTGGCTAAGGTTTCTCTCGTAGACGAGGTCGAGCAAGGCCCTCAGACACGAACTGACGGGTCGAAGGACAAGAAGTACGCAGTTCAGAGCGGTTGTGGAGTTCCGAAGCCACATGGTTCGCAAGGATGGTGACGGGACTGACGACCGCGCTGGGTGGCTCGCGGGCTGAGGAGCCGCCACCGGCACCAACGGCACCACCCATGAATGTCGAGCAGGAACGGAAGGAGCCGACGCCATCAGGATCGCCCGGCCGAGTTGTTCGACCGGGTCAGCCAGACCCCGGATTGGAAGGTGGTCCCCGGTCACGCAACCACGGTCCCCGTACTCCCTGCCCCATCCCGGGCCGGGCGGCGGAAACAGAAGGTCGGCGCGGCAGTAGCGCCGGCAGATGGTGTTCAATTTCCTTCGGGGCCCTGGTGCCGTACGGCACCAGGGCCCCTCGACGCGTTGCAGAACGAGGTGACATGACAGCAGAGAATCCGCTGGGCGATCGGCTGGACGACGACGACTACCCCGCCTACACGATGGGGCGGGCCGCCGAGATGCTCGGCACCACTCCTGGCTTCCTCCGGGCCATCGGGGAGGCCAGGCTCATCACTCCGCTGCGCTCCGAGGGCGGGCACCGGCGCTACTCCCGCTACCAGCTCCGGATCGCCGCCCGCGCGCGCGAGCTGGTCGACCGGGGCACCCCGGTCGAGGCCGCCTGCCGGATCGTGATCCTTGAGGACCAGCTTGAGGAAGCACAGCGGATCAACGCCGAGTACCGGCGTGCCGCGAGTCAGGCGGCGCCGGAGGGCCCCGGGACGTCCTGACCCGGCCCGGCCGCGGGTACGCCGTGCCCGGTCGCGCAGTGCTCCGCGCCCCCTTCGGGAGCGGGCGGGCGCGATGTCCCGATGCGCGCGGCATTGCCCTCGGGCCCCCGGCGAATGTGTGCAGGAGCGTCACACAGGCTGCACACAGTGCCTCGGCGGCCTGGCTAGCGTGGCTGGCGTTCGACCCCACGTACCCACGTACGACCATGACCGGGCAGGGAACCGGCGGGGCGGCGACCAGTCAACTCAGGAAGACGCTGATGGACTACTGCTCCTCGTGTCGCCGGCATCTCAACGGCGCCCTGGTGTGCCCCGGATGCGGCGCCTACGCCCCCGACATCGCCCCGGTCGCCGTCAGCCGGCACCCCGTCCAGCCCCGGGTCACCCTGGCCGCCGGGAGCACGACGGCGCAGCACGTCCCGGACGTGCCGGACATCTCGGTGTGGGAGCCCGCCGCCCCTGCCCTGGCCGCCGGCGCCCTGGCCACTGCGGCCCCGTCCACGCACGGCACGTCCGAGGACGACGAGGGCGCGTACGACCACGAGGGTTTCGAGGGGGCGACGCCCGCACCCCAGGGGCGCGCCGCACGCCGTCGTCAGCGCGCCCGCTGGAAGAAGAACCAGCGCCGGGCCGTCGTCGCGACCGCCGTCGCGCTCGTCGGAGGGGGTCTGACCTTCACCGCCATGGACCGGCTCTCCGCGGACCGGGCGGAGGCCGCGTCGGCTCCGGAAGCCGCGGGCCTGGGCGCGAACACGAAGACGGCCGCGGGCTCCGCGGGGGAGGAGGCGACGGAGTACACGCGTCCCTCGGCGACCCGGCCCGACGCCCGGCGGTCCCCGACGGCCACGTCCACGCAGGCGCCCGCGAGCGACCGTTCGGCCGAGCGGGACGCGGTCACCCCGTCCTCCGTGACCCCGCGGGGTTCCCGGCCGGACGCGTCCGCACCGGGTACGGCGTCGGCGTCCGACCAGCGGTCGCGGAACGCGTCCTCGTCCTCGTCCTCGGCCGCCTCCTCGGCGTCGTCCTCCTCGTCGTCCTCCTCCCAGAGCCCGGCCGACAGCGCGTCACAGCAGCCGTCCGCACCGGCCGACACCGAAGGGACGAGTGGCTCGGGCAGCACCGGGGGCTCCGACACGACCACGTCACCGGCGAGCCCTTCGCCGTCGGCGACGTCACCGTCGCAGCTCTGCCTGCTCGTGCTCTGCATCGGCTGACACCCGAGGACTTCACCGGCCCGCACGGGCCGAACACCGGCGCGCACCGCCCGGCACCGCCTGGCACCGGTCGGCACCGGTCGGCAGCCGAAGAATTCGGAAGGCGCAGTACGCACCTCACGCCTCGCGCCTCGCCCGGTCCACGGTGTGGTGGTGGCCCCCCCTGGGCTGGCCCCCCGCCGCGGCCCCACCCCCCCACCCCGCCGCCCCCCCCCCCCGGGGTGAGGGGAAGAGATACCACCGGGGGGGGCCGCGGGC
>NZ_JBHWZP010000575.1:0-2987 GCF_042728395.1 Streptomyces sp. NPDC060205 | reverse complement strand
CCCAGGTACCTGGGGGCGCGGGGAACTGCGCAGTCTTTTGCTTTTAGGGGCGCGGGGAACTGCGCAATCTTTGAGGGCACCCCCACCAGGGGTCACCCGACCCGGGGTCACCCGACCCGGTTCACCCCGCCGGCCGCAGGCCACCCCGCTCCGTTGGACGCCCCCGCCGTGTTCGGCCACCCGCCCGGCTGCTGCTGAGGCACCGGCTGGGGCTGCGGCATCGCCTGGGGCTGTTGCGGGAACCCCTGCTGGGGGAACCCCTGCTGGGGGAACCCCTGCGGCTGCCCCGGCGCGGCGACAGCGGTCAGCCCGCCCGGCATCCCCGTGGTCCCCCGCGTCTGCGCCGCGGTCAACGGCTGCGGCTGCCCCACCATCCCGTTCGCCGCGGCGACGAGCGGCTGCGGCTGCTGCGGCAACTGCGCGGGCTGCTGCGGCACGGGCTGGGGCTGCTGCACCATCCCGTTCGCCGTGCCCGCGAGCCCCGGATAGCCCTGACCGTTCGTCGAGCCGACGAGCCGGTCGACCGCCGCGGTTCCCGAGCTGTAGCCGGCCCCTTGGCTCAGCTCGGGCACGGCGGCACCCCGTCTGGTGGTTCCGTAGAGCACCGACTCCAGGCCGATCACCAGACGGCGTACGTCCTCCTGGGGCCGTACCACGAGCCGCACGAAGCGGCTGGACGAGCCGATCTTGTTGCCGCACTCGCGGACCAGGATCCGGTGCTCGGTGAGCAGTCGGTCCCGGACCACGGTGCCCTCGGCGCCCACGGGGAGGCGCACGAAGAGGAAGTTGCCCTGCGAGGGGTAGACGGTGAGGCCGGGCAGCGTGGAGAGCTGACGCGCCATGTCGAGCCGGTCGCGGCGCACCATGTGCAGGCTCTCGACGTACTCGGCCCCGTAGTCCTTGAGCATGAAGACCACGGTCTCCGCGAAGGCGTTCAGGTTCCATTTCGGCAGCATCGAGCGGATCTTGCCCGCGAGGCCCGGGTTGGCCACCATGTAGCCGAACCGCACGCCGTGCAGGCCGAAGTTCTTGCCGAGGCTGCGCAGCACGATGACGTTGGGGCGCATCACCGCCTCCTCGACGATGCTCGGCTCGTTCTCCGCGTCGGCGAACTCAAGGAACGACTCGTCGATGACGATCAGGTCGAGGTCGGCGAGCGCGTCGCAGAACGCCAGGATCGTCTGCTTGGGCAGGAACCCGCCGTCGGGGTTGTTCGGGTTGCAGATGACGGCGGCCCGGGTGCCCCGGGAGCGGATGAACTGGATGTACTGCGCCGGGTCGAGCGCGAAGCCGTTGCTCTCCTGGAGCGGGAACATGTCGACGCGCTTGCCGGTCTCCAGCGGCTGGTCGGTCCAGCGGCCGAAGGTGGGGACGGGGATGGCGAGCGACTCCCGGACCAGCAAGTGGTCGATCCAGGTGATCAGTTCGGTGGATCCGTTGCCCATCGCCACGCACTGCGGGGGAAGTTGCAGCAGGTTGCACAGCTCGGCGGTGATGGTGTCCGCGCTGCTCGGGTAGTACGTGATGATGTCGCGCAGCCGGGTGGTCAGCTCGTCCATCATCCGGGGCGAGGGGAAGTACGGGTTGCACGGGATGCAGAAGTCCACCGGACCGGCCTCCCCGCTCTCTCGTGCCAGCGCGGCCATCGAGGGGCTGTGCGCGCCGGTGCGGAACAGCGAGGTGACATTGTCGGCCATGGACCCTCCGTCCTTGAGGGGCGGCCCGAGCGGGTACGCGGGCGGCGGCCCGAGCGGGGATACCCGGGCCGCCTCTAAGTACGTGCGCCTGTGTGTCCCTGTTCAACGACTGTGAATCGATGTGGAAGTTGTGAACCACCTGTGAAGGATGGTTACTTGTTGAACGAATGGACCGTCGTCGAGCGGTACGTCCCGCCCGGCCTGAGCACGGTCGAGGGGAACTCGGGGCGGTTCGGCGAGTCGGGGAAGTGCTGGGTCTCCAGGCACACCGCGTCGCCCTGCCGGTAGGCCCGCCCGCCGGTCCCGACGAGGCTGCCGTCCAGGAAGTTCCCGGTGTAGAGCTGCACTCCGGGCTCGGTCGTCGCGATCTTCAGCGTGCGGCCGGAGACCGGCTCCCGCAGGTGCGCGATGTGCTCGGGCCGCTCCGTGAGTCCTTTGTCCAGGACCATGTTGTGGTCGATGCCCTTGGCGTACAGCAGTTGTGGGTCGGCCTGCCGCAGATCCGCCCCGAGCGTCTTCGGCGTACGGAAGTCGAAGGGTGTGCCCGCGACCGCGGCCAGCTCGCCGGTGGGGACGAGTCCCGCGTCGACCGGGGTGTAGCGGGACGCGGCGACCAGCAGCACATGGTCGTGGACCGAGCCGCCGTTCTCGCCGGCCAGGTTCCAGTACACGTGGTTGGTGAGGTTGACGACCGTGGCCCGGTCGGTGGTCGCCTCGTAGTCGATGCGCCAGTCGCCCTGCGCGGTCAGGGTGTAGGTGACCTGCACGGTGAGCGTGCCGGGGTAGCCCATCTCGCCGTCGGGGCTGGTGCGCCGCAGGACCAGGCCCACGTCGGAACCGGACGCGTACCCCTCCACGTCCCAGATCCGCCGGTCGAAGCCCTCCGGCCCGCCGTGCAGGTTGTGGCCGCCGTCGTTGACGGGCAGGACGTGGTCCTCGCCGTCGAGACTGAACCGGCCCTTGGCGATGCGGTTGCCGTACCGGCCGATGATCGCGCCGAAGTACGGGCTGGACGTCTCGTACGCCTCGACGGTGTCGAAGCCGAGCGAGACGTTGGTGTGTCCGCCGTGCCCGTCGGGAAGTTCCAGGGACTGGACGATGCCGCCGTACGAGAGGACCTTCAGCCGGGTGCCGCCGTTCTCCAGCGACCAGCGGTGGACCTTCGTGCCGTCGGCGAGTTCGCCGAAGAGTTCCTTCACCAGATCGTTCACCAGTTTTTTCACCGGTTCCTGTCTTCCCGAGACGTGAGTGGTTCCTGACGCGCACAACGCAAAATGGGGCCCCGTGGAC
>NZ_JBHWZP010000574.1:0-2998 GCF_042728395.1 Streptomyces sp. NPDC060205 | reverse complement strand
CAGGCAAAGGGCCCGCCGCCCCGGCGCCTCCCCGGCTGCCCGGCTCGTGTCATGTCCGGCACGTGTGCGCCGCCGTTCCCATCGCCGTTGTGCCCATGAGCGTGTGCACGCTGTCACAGCCACGGGGGCCGCACTGTCCAGGTGGCATGCGCGTGGTGCGTACGGCCCGGTGCGATGCGCGACGCGCCCAGACCGGCCGACAGGCCGGCGCCCCCCTTCTCCCCCTGTCCTGTCAGGAAGGCTGCCATGAGTGTTCCGTCCCGGCCCGCCGAGTCCCCCGTGACCAGTGAGCTCGACCAGCTACCCGACCGCGACCGCGAGGAGACCGCCGAATGGCAGGCCTCTCTCGACGCCGTCGTGCGCAACGCGGGGCCGGACCGGGCGGTGTATCTCCTGCGCCGTGTGCACGAGTTCGCGACCCGGTCCGGGATGTCGCTGCCCGGCCTGTTGACCTCGGACTACATCAACACCGTCCCCGCCTCGGCCCAGCCGGCGTTCGACGGCGACCTGGCGATGGAGACCAGGATCACCGCGCTCAACCGGTGGAACGCGGCGGCCATGGTCACCCGTGGGGCACCCCTTGGACTGGGCGGCCACATCGCCACGTACGCCTCGGCGGCCTGGCTCTACGAGATCGGGTTCAACCACTTCTTCCGCGGCAAGGACGGCGACGGCTCGGGCGACCAGCTGTTCCTGCAGGGCCATGCCTCACCCGGCGTCTACGCCCGGGTCTTCCTCGAAGGGCGGCTGAGCGCACAGGATCTGGACGGTTTCCGACGCGAGGCCACGGGTCACGGCCTGCCGTCCTACCCGCACCCGCGCCGCCTGCCGTGGCTGTGGGAGTTCCCCACCGTGTCCATGGGCCTGGGCCCTCTCGGCGCGATCTACCAGGCCCGGTTCAACCGCTACCTGCGAGCCCGCGGCATCAAGGACACCTCGGCCTCGCGTGTGTGGGCGTTCCTCGGCGACGGTGAGATCGACGAGCCGGAGTCGACGGCCGCGCTGACACTGGCGTCCCATGAGAACCTCGACAACCTCACCTTCGTCGTCAACTGCAACCTGCAACGGCTCGACGGCCCGGTGCGCTCCAATTCCAAGATCGTCCAGGAGCTCGACGCCCGCTTCCGGGGCGCCGGCTGGAATGTGGTCAAGACGCTGTGGGGCGAGGCCTGGGACCCGCTGCTGCTGCAGGACACCACCGGGGCCCTGGTCCGGCGCCTGGGCGAGATACCGGACGCACAGCTGCAGACCCTGGCCGCACGGGACGCGGCCTACATCCGCAAGAGCTTCTTCACCGGCGACGCGCTGTCCGCCGTGGCCGCCTCCCTGAGCGACGCCCAGGTGGTCGAGCTCTTCGAGAACTCGCGCGGAGGCCATGAGCCGCTGAAGGTGCACGCGGCCTACCGGGCCGCCGTGGAACACGAGGGCGCACCCACGGTGATCCTCGCCCAGACGGTCAAGGGGCACACCCTCGGCTCGGCGTTCGAGTCGCGCAACGCCAACCACCAGATGAAGAAACTCACCCTGCAGCAGTTCCGTGACCTGCGCGACCTGTTGGAACTGCCCATCCCCGACAGCGCTCTCGCGGGCGACCAGGTGCCCTACTGGCATCCGGGGCAGGACTCCCCAGAGGTGCGGTACCTGCGCGAACGGCGAGCCGCACTGGGTGGTCCGGCTCCCGCCCGACGGGTCGTCAACAGGCCGTTGCCGCAGCCGCCCGCCCAGTCCTTCGAGGCGCTCGAAAAGGGCTTCGGCCATCAGGAAGTGGCCACCACCATGGCGCTGGTCCGCCTGGTCAAGGATCTGATGCGGGACAAGGACACCGGTGCGCGCTGGGTTCCGATCATCCCCGACGAGGCACGCACCTTCGGCATGGAGTCGCTGTTCCCCACGGCCGGCATCTACTCGCCCCACGGCCAGACCTACGATCCGGTCGACGCCGGCCAACTGCTCTTCTACAAGGAGAGCACCACGGGGCAGCTGATCATCGAGGGCATCACGGAGGCCGGTTCGGTGGCGGAGTTCGCCGCCGCGGCGACCTCGTACGCCACTCACGGCGAACCCATGATCCCGTTCTACATCTTCTACTCCATGTTCGGTTTCCAGCGGACCGGCGACCAGTTCTGGGCGCTCGCCGACCAGATGGGCCGCGGTTTCGTCGTGGGCGGTACCGCCGGGCGCACCACCATGACCGGTGAAGGGCTCCAGCACGGAGACGGACACTCGCACCTGCTGGCCGCCACCAATCCGGCGGCGATCAGCTACGACCCGGCTTTCGCCTTCGAGATCGCGGTCATCGTGCGGGAGGGTCTGCGCCGCATGTACGGCGAACGGCCCGAGAACATCTTCTACTACCTGACCGTCTACAACGAGCCGAAGAAGCAGCCGGCGATTCCGCCGGTACCCGGCATCGAGGAGGGCATCGTCCGGGGCATCTACCGTTTCCGGCCCGCCGCCCCGGCCACGACCGGACCCCGTGTCCAGTTGCTGGCCTCCGGTACGGCCATCCACTGGGCCCTGCGCGCGCAGGAGCTCCTCGCCGCCGAGTGGAACGTGCACGCGGACGTATGGTCGGTGACGTCCTGGACAGAGCTGCGGCGGGACGCGATGGACTCCGACACCGCCGTCATGCGCGGTGAGCAGCGCCTGCCGTACGTCACCCGGGCGCTGGCCGGAGCACCGGGGCCGGTGCTGGCGGTCAGCGACTGGATGCGCCAGGTGCCGGACCAGATCAGCCAGTGGGTCGAGCAGGACTACTTCTCCCTGGGCACCGACGGTTTCGGGCTGTCCGACACGCGGGAGGACGTGCGCCGCTACTTCCGGGTGGACGCCGAGTCGATCGTCGTGACGGCCCTGCACCGGCTGGCCCGAGCCGGGCGGATCACCCCGGAGACCACCGAACGGGCGCGCAGGAGCTACGGCCTCGACATGTGACCGGCCTGCTGTGGTCGCTTCGTCGGGAGCGGATCAACGGCAGTCGGGGCGGACCTCCCGGTCC
>NZ_JBHWZP010000573.1:0-2999 GCF_042728395.1 Streptomyces sp. NPDC060205 | reverse complement strand
CCGACGAACCGGCGGAGCCACCCCTTGAGGGGCGCGGGGAACTGCGCGGCCAGCCACGGCGGGCCCGCGGCCGACATCCGGCTTGCGCCCCCACCCCCTCAGGGACCCGCGGTCGAGAGCAGTCGGTACGTCCGCCCACCCGGGGCGCGGGGAACCCCCGCCAGGGAACCGTCGCTCGCCCCGCGCCCTAAGGCGCAGGCGTCCTGCTGGCCTTGCGGGTGAAGCGGCGTAGGCCCCTGCGGGTCGGTTTGAGGGGCTTGTCCTCGGGGGCCACCGAGGTGTCGGGCGCGTGGCCCGGCGGCAGGGCCGGAGCCGTGGACGGGGCCGGCGGAACCGCCCGGCTCCCCTGCTCCAGCCGCGTCCGGACCGTGTGCGCCATCGCCTGATGCGCCTGCTCCAGCAACAGCCCCTCCGCGGACAACCGCCCCCACATGTGGAGCAACTCCTGCCCACGCGTCACCACTTGACCCTCGTCGTCCAGCCGCTGCCACGCCGCCGTGGCCCGGGCCACATCGGGCGCGGCCCGGTTCAGGTCGACGCGGCACCGGATGCGTGCGACGGTCAGCGCGAGCGTGACGGACAGCGTGTAGTCGCCGCGCAGATGGGCGAGGTACGCCTCTATCGCCCGCGCCTCCAGCGAGAGATCGTCCTCCGGCCCCCTGCGCAACGTGAGGTGTTCCCGCAACGCGCTGGCGAGCACGAATGCGGCGTGCAACTCCTCCCGCTGCGCATGCTGGATGATCCGCTCGACGCGGGCCAGCGGAGGGAACGCCTCCTCCTCCGCGGCGGTCCGTTCGAGCCCCGGCGGCAGATCGTCCTCGTCGGCGATCGTCCGGCTCGACCCGTCGGGGTGCACCCGCAGGCGTGCCACCTGCATCACGGAGCGGTCGATGACGGTCGCCGCCACCGGGGCCCCGAGAGTGCGAGCGAACATGGCGATGGCGTCGAGGATCGCCTCGTTGGGTTTGCGGTTGCCGCCCATCTCCAGCAGATGGCCGTTGACCACGGTCGATCCGTCCTCGGCCACGTAGGCGTCGAGACGGATCAGCGGCCGTGCGGCGAGCGCGGGCAGGTTCCCCGAGTCACGGGGCGTCAGCGAGTGGGACATCCGCTCATACTCCCGGTCGGACGACGCCGAGAATGGCCATGGAGGCGGCCGGGGCGATCGTGATCGTGCGTCCTGGGCGCGGGGCGTGGACTATCTTCCCGCCCCCGATGTACATGCCCACGTGCGTGGCGTCGTTGAAGTAGATGATCAGGTCGCCGGGCCGCGCGGACGCCAGGCTGACGCGGGTCAGCCCCGCCCACTGCGCCTGTGACGTACGGGGTATGGGGTGGCCGGCGCGCGCCCATGCCACCGAGGTGAGTCCCGAGCAGTCGTACGCCGACGGGCCCGTGGCGCCCCACCCGTACGGCTTGCCGATCTGGGCCATCGCGAAGTTGACGGCCTTCGCGGCGGCTCCGGTCGCCGTCGTCCCACCGCCGATCGAGCCGCCGCCGTTGCCGCCGCCCCCGCCGCCGGTTCCGCCGCCGTTACCGGTGGAGGTGCCGCCGCCCGAGGCCGTCCACTGGGACTCGGCCTCCTTGTTCCGCTGCTTCTCCAGCGCGGCCAGTTCGCGGGTCTGGTCCTTTTCGAGGCCCGCCTCGATCTGCTCGGCCTCGGCGATCTTCCCCTCGATCTTCTGCTTCGCCTCGGCCTTGTCCGCACGGCTGCTCTTCAGCTTCCGCAGTTCCTTCTCGGCGGAGTCGGTCTGCCGGATCAGCTCCGCGCGGGCGGTCTTCTGCGACTCGGAGACGTTCACCAGGCCCCGCATGGCCTGACGGGCCTGGGACGCCTCGTTCAGGGCCTGTTCGGGGTGCTCGCCCAGCAGCAACTGGATGCCGGTGGCGGCGAGATCTCCGCCGCGGTACTGCGTCCGGGCGGCCGCGCCGCCGAGGTCGTGCAGGTCGTCCACGCGGTTCTCGGCGCGGGCCAGGCCCTTGCGGAGCGACTTCAGCCGCTTCTCCTGCTTCTTGGCCTTCTCGTCCGCGGCGTTGTACGCCTCGGTGGCCACCTCCGCCGTGCGGTAGAGGCCGTCCAGTTCGGCGCGGATGTCCTCGATGGACTGGTCGCCGTCGGGGACGGGTTCGTCCGGGGATGCGTAACTCGGTCCCGATATGAGGGAAATGGCGAGGGTGAGGGTGGCTATGGTGGCGCGACTGCGGAGCCGTCTGCCGCCGGTCGACACGTTCATCAGCTCCACTTTCGAGGTTACGTGCGGGCTGCTCGGACGGACTGCTTGGGGGTCGGAGTCGCCACCGCGGGGTCTGCGGGGGGTTGTTCAACCCTCGAACACACTACCGTCCCTTGCACGGGTGGCCCCTGTATCCCCACGCGTGTCAACCTCCGCGTGGGGAAGTTTTCCCCTTACGTTGCGCTCCGCGTGGTGCGGGCGGCTCGTTGCGCGGACCCCGGCGGGGGCGTTTGCGCAGTTCCCCGCGCCCCTGAGGCGGGTTGGGCGCCCCCCCCGGAACTCGGCCGCGGGCCGCCGGGGGTTGGCCGCGCAGTTCCCCGCGCCCCTGAGACGGGTTGGGCGCCGCCCGGAACTTGACCGCGGGCCGGTGGGGGTTGGCCGCGCAGTTCCCCGCGCCCCTGAGGCGGGTTGGGCGCCGCCCGGAACTTGACCGCGGGCCGCCGGGGGTTGGCCGCGCAGTTCCCCGCGCCCCTGGGGTGGGTGGGGGTGCTGCCCGGAATTTGACTGCAGGCTCGTCGTGGCTGGTCGCGCAGTTCCCCGCGCCCCTAAGGGGCGGGGTGGCTGCGGCCGGAACTTGACCGCGGGCCGGTGGGGGTTGCTCGCGCAGTTCCTCGCGCCCCTTGGGTGGGTGGCCGTGCCGTTCCTTGCGTTCCTTCGGGGCGGAGGCGGGGGCTTGTCTTGTTGCGTCCCGTGCCCCCAAAGCCGGGGCGCAGCACCGCTTTTCAGGGGCGCGGGGAACTGCGCGGCCAACCCCCACCGGCCCGC
>NZ_JBHWZP010000572.1:0-3004 GCF_042728395.1 Streptomyces sp. NPDC060205 | reverse complement strand
GCCCCCGTGCATACGGCTCTCAATTGGAGGGTCGGGCTCTTCTGCGGGAGCCCTACGCGGCGGACTCGACGTACCGGCACGGCCCGCTCCCACCCCGACGCACCCGTGGTCCATCCCTGGCCCATCCCCAGCCCGTCCCGGGCTCACCCCCGGACCCGGCGGACCCGAGCGCCTTCCCGCGCACCTTTTCGGCCGGGTCAGCCCCACCCGTGGCGCCCACGGCGGCCACGGATAGCGCAAACTGGAACCCATGGCCATTCACGAGAACCTCCTCGGGGGACCGCCCCCGACCCACCTGCCCGACGACCCGGAGCCGCGCGAGCTCCTCGCGAACGGCACGGCGCCCGCCGACGTCGCCGCGAAGTACCCGACCTCCTCGCTCGCCTGGGCGCAGCTGGCCGACGAGGCGTTCGAGCGCGGCAGTGTCGTCGAGTCGTACGCGTACGCCCGTACCGGCTACCACCGCGGCCTCGACTCCCTGCGCCGCGGCGGCTGGAAGGGCCACGGCCCGGTGCCGTGGGAGCACGAGCCGAACCGCGGCTTCCTGCGCGCCCTGCACGGTCTCGCCCGCGCCGCCCAGGCGATCGGCGAGCAGGCGGAGTACGAGCGCTGCGCGCAGTTCCTGAAGGACTCCTCCCCGGCCGCCGCCCAGACCCTGGGCTAGTTCCACGAGCCCGTCGAGGGCCGCATCCGTGCAGGTCCGCCCGGTGTGACCGGGCGGACCTTGCGGTTTCGGGGCACGATTGTGGAGGATGCCCGTTGGGGACCGGGGCCCCCGTGTCGGAATTCGGCAGGGGCGGACCGCTACCCGGAGTACAGCAGGAGACAGCGATGTCCCAACAGGCTCAGCCCCAGGCGGCGGCTTCGGAGCCCGAGACCCCGCATCTCGACTTCCAGGGAACGACCCCGTACGAGGACTACGTACAGGCGGACGTCCTCACCCACCTCCAGCACACCCTCTCCGACGACCCCGGAGAGATGGTCTTCCTGGTGACGACCCAGGTCATGGAGCTGTGGTTCACCGTCATCGTGCACGAGTGGGAGACCGCGGCGAAGGCGCTGCGCGAGGACCGCGTGCCGGTCGCGGTGGCCGCCCTGAAGCGTTCGGTACGGGAGCTGGAGGCGCTGAACGCCTCCTGGAAGCCGCTCGGCCAGCTCACTCCGGCCCAGTTCAACTCGTACCGCAGCGCCCTCGGTGAGGGTTCCGGATTCCAGTCGGCGATGTACCGGCGGATGGAGTTCCTGCTCGGCGACAAGTCCGCGTCCATGCTCGTACCGCACCGGGGTGCGCCCCGCGTGCACGCCGAGCTGGAGAAGGCCCTGCACGAGCCGAGCCTGTACGACGAGGTCCTGCGGCTGCTCGCCCGGCGCGGCCACGCGATACCGTCCTCGGTCGTCCAGCGGGACGTCTCCAGCCGCTACGAGCCCTCGCCCGAGGTCGAGGCCGTGTGGACCGACCTCTACGCGGGCGACGAGAGCTCCGAACTCGCCCGGCTCGGCGAGGCGTTGACCGACGTCGCCGAACTGGTCTGGCGCTGGCGCAACGACCACCTGGTCGCCACCCGCCGCGCGATGGGCTCCAAGACGGGCACCGGCGGCTCGGCGGGCGTGGCCTGGCTGGAGAAGCGGGCCCGCAAGAACGTGTTCCCCGAGCTGTGGACGGCCCGGTCGCATGTCTGAGACGTACACGGACTCCGGCGGGACATCGCTCGCGGAGAAGGCGGCTGCGCTGGACGCCGTCGACGAACTGGGCAAGGTGCGCGCGCAGTTCGTCCTGGACGACACGGTGTACCTGGACGGGAACTCGCTCGGCGCGCTGCCGCGCTCGGTGCCCGGCCGGATCGAGGACGTCGTCCGCAGACAGTGGGGTTCGCTGCGGATCCGGTCCTGGGACGAGAGCGGCTGGTGGACCGCGCCGGAGCGGATCGGCGACCGGATCGCTCCGCTGGTGGGCGCGGCGCCGGGCCAGATCGTCGTGGGCGACTCGACGAGCGTGAACGTGTTCAAGGCGGTCGTGGGCGCGGTGCGCCTGGCCGGCGGAGGCGCGGACGGGGGTGCCCTTGGGGGGACCCGGGACGAGATCCTCGTCGACGCCACGACGTTCCCGACGGACGGGTACATCGCCGCGTCCGCGGCGCGGCTCACGGGCTGCACGCTGCGCCCGGTGGCGCCCGAGGAGGTCCCGGACGCCTTGGGCGGACGGACGGCCGCGGTGCTCCTGAACCACGTCGACTACCGCACGGGCCGGCTGCACGACCTGCCCGCGCTGACGGCCGCGATCCGTGAGGCGGGGGCCGTGTCGGTGTGGGACCTGTGCCACAGCGCGGGCGCGCTGCCGGTCGGGCTGGACGAACACGGCGTGGACCTGGCGGTCGGCTGCACGTACAAGTACCTGAACGGCGGGCCCGGTTCACCGGCGTACCTCTATGTCCGCCGCGACCACCAGGCCCGCTTCGACTCCCCGCTGCCCGGGTGGAACTCCCACGCCGACCCCTTCGGCATGACCCCGGACCACGTCCCGGCCGACGGGGCCCTGCGCGGCCGGGTCGGCACCCCGGACATCCTCTCCATGCTCGCCCTGGAGGCGGCGCTGGAGGTCTGGGACGACGTGTCGATCGAGGCGGTCCGCCGCAAGTCCCTCGCCCTGACGGACTTCTTCCTGGAGTGCGTGGCGGAGTACGTGCCTGCGGGTGCGCTGGAGTCGGTGACTCCGGGTGCTCAGGGGGAGCGGGGGAGTCAGGTCGCGTTGCGGTGCGGTGACGCGGGCGGGGTGATGCGGCGGCTGATCGAGCGGGGGGTGATCGGTGACTTCCGTGAGCCGGACATCCTGCGGTTCGGCTTCACGCCGCTGTATGTGGGGTTCGGGGACGTGGAGCGGGCGGCGGGGGTGTTGGGCGGGCTGTTCTGAGGGTTTTTCGCCCCCGCCGCCCCTACCCGTCCCGTCACTGTGTCCTCAAACGCCGGACGGGCTGAGAGGCAGCCGGACCGGCGGCACCCTCCAGCC
>NZ_JBHWZP010000571.1:0-3016 GCF_042728395.1 Streptomyces sp. NPDC060205 | reverse complement strand
GCGGGCGACCCCCACCGGGCCCGCAGGTACGTACGCACGTGGACGTTGGTTTTCAGGGGCGCGAGGAACCGCGCGGCCCGCCCCCACCGGCCGCACCCGGTCGCAGCAGGCAAGTAGGGCGGTCAGTCGTTTGAGAACTCTTCCAGGACCGTCGCTCCCAGTTCCCGGACGATCAGTTCGTGGCCCGACAGGGCCGACTCGTCGAGGTCGGGGTCGTCGTCCTCCGGGGTGTCGTCCTCCGGGGAGATGGGAGGCGGCTCCTGGGCGGCGGGGCGGGGCGGGGGCTGGTGCGCGGACGAGGGCGCGGAGCCGGAACCGGAACCGGACGCCGGGCGGTTCTGGGACGGCGCGGAGGACGGTCCGGGCGCCGGAGCGGGGGCCGCGGCTTGCTGCGGGGCGGGGCGGGGCGCACCCGTGCCCTGAGCGGCGCCGCCACCTGACGCGTAGCCGCCCGACGCATAGCCGCCGCCACCGGTGCCGCCGCCGAAGCCCCCTCCGGGCGCGGGCGGAGGCGCCGAGCCGCCGGAAGGATCGATGACCGCCTCGATCTTCCAGGTCACGTTGAACAGCTCGGACAGCGCCTGCCGCAGCACCTCCTCGCTGCCGCTGCTCGCGAAGTTGTCCCGCGCTCCGACGTTGACGAAGCCGATCTGGAGGGTGGTGCCGTCGAAGCCGGTCACCTGCGCGTTCTGGCTGAGCAGGATCCAGGTGAAGCGGCGCCGGTTCTTCACCGCCTCCAGGATGTTCGGCCAGAGGGTGCGGGGGTCGGGCCCACCGCTCGGAGGAGCGGAGAACGCGGCGGGGCCTCCGGTCCCCTGCGAGGGGGCGGCAGAGGCCTGCGGGTGCGCGGACGCCGGTCCCGGGCGGGACCCGGACGCGGCGGACGCTCCGGACGGGGGCTGCCCTCCGCCCGCGGCGGACGCGGTCGGCCAGCCGCCCGGCCGCCGCCCGCTGCCCACGGCAGTCGCGGTGGGCCAGGCACCGGGCGCACCGCCGGCGGCCGGGGCGGACGGCTGCTCCGCAGCGGGGGTAGGGGTGGGGGCATGGGCGGCGGCAGGCGCGACCGGACCGGGACCGTGGTCAGGACCTGGAGCCGGCTCGGTGGGAGCGGGCGGGGGCGTGTACGCGGCGGCGGGAGCCGCCGGTACGTGGGCAGGCCCGGACTCCGCATCACCACCGGTACCTGGGCCGAGGCCGGAACCGGGACCGAGGCCGGAACCGGGAGCTCCTGGCCCCTGCCCCGCACCCCCTCCCCGTACGGCGGCGCGAGCGGCGGCGGCCCCGCCGCCCGGCGCCCCCGCGTGCCCCGGCTGTCCGGCGGGGGCGCCCATCTGGGCCCCCGGGTGGGCGTCGGGCCCAGGCACGTAACCGACGGCGGGCCCACCGGTCCCGCCAGCGAGTCCGCCCCCTGCCCCTCCCCCGCTGAAGTTCACACCGCGCTCGATCCGGTCGAGCCGGGCCATGACGGACCGCTCGTCGCCGTACGCCGCGGGCAGCAGCACGCGCGCGCAGATCAGTTCGAGCTGGAGGCGGGGCGAGGTGGCCCCCCGCATCTCCGTCAGACCGGCGTTGACGAGGTCGGCGGCGCGGCTCAGCTCGGCGGCGCCGAAGACCCCGGCCTGGGCCGTCATCCGCTCCACCACGTCCACGGGGGCGTCGATGAGCCCCTTCTCACCGGCGTCGGGCACGGCCGCCAGGATCACAAGGTCCCGCAGCCGCTCCAGCAGGTCGGCGACAAATCGGCGGGGATCGTTGCCGCCCTCGATGACCCGGTCGACGACCTCGAAGGCCGCGGCCCCGTCACCGGCGGCGAAGGCCTCGACCACGGAGTCGAGCAGCGAGCCGTCCGTGTACCCGAGGAGGGAGGTGGCCATGGCGTACGTCACACCGTCGTCCCGGGCCCCGGCGAGGAGCTGGTCCATGACGGACATGGAGTCACGCACGGATCCGGCACCGGCCCGCACGACGAGCGGCAGCACACCGTCCTCGACGGGCATGCCCTCGCGTCCGCAGACCTCGCCGAGGTACTCCCGCAGGGTCCCGGGCGGAACCAGCCGGAACGGATAGTGGTGCGTGCGCGACCGGATCGTCCCGATGACCTTCTCGGGCTCGGTGGTGGCGAAGATGAACTTGAGGTGCTCCGGCGGCTCCTCGACGACCTTCAGCAGGGCGTTGAAACCGGCCGACGTGACCATGTGGGCCTCGTCGATGATGTAGATCTTGTACCGGCTGCTCGCGGGCCCGAAGAAGGCCTTTTCGCGCAGGTCACGGGCGTCGTCCACACCACCGTGGGAGGCCGCGTCGATCTCGATGACGTCGATGGAGCCGGGTCCGTTGCGCGCGAGGTCCCGGCAGGACTGGCACTCGCCACAGGGTGTGGGGGTGGGCCCCTGCTCGCAGTTCAGGCAGCGCGCGAGGATGCGCGCGCTGGTCGTCTTCCCGCAGCCGCGCGGCCCGCTGAACAGGTACGCGTGATTGACCCGGTTGTTCCGCAGCGCCTGCTGCAACGGGTCGGTGACATGCTCCTGCCCGATGACCTCGGCGAACGACTCCGGGCGATAACGGCGGTACAGCGCGAGGGACGACACACATACGAGGTTATAGGCGCCCACTGACAACGGGGAACGCCCGCCGACTCCTGCCCGCCCGACCCCACCGCCACCGGCCGACGCCCCGGGCCGACCCGCCCGGATCAGCCTCCGCCCCACCCCGCAAACGCAAGCGCCCCCCACGCACCCGCCAGAGCCAACCTACCCTTGCTGCCTTCCGGCCCTGGGGGAGTTCAGTCAGATAGCGCCACGTGAGGGGCTGCGCACACAGTACCCGATCCGAGCGGGGGGAACGAGTTCGCGAGCACGGCTCAACGTCTTGTATTGTTTGCCGCGGAGGATTCGCCTAGTGGCCTAGGGCGCACGCTTGGAAAGCGTGTTGGGGGCAACCCCTCACGAGTTCGAATCTCGTATCCTCCGCCAGTGCCTCACCGGGCACTAACGTTGAAGGGCCCCACCGCTTGCGG
>NZ_JBHWZP010000570.1:0-3037 GCF_042728395.1 Streptomyces sp. NPDC060205 | reverse complement strand
CCTCGGGGAGGGGCTGCGCCCCGTCCCACCCAGGGGCGCGGGGAACGGCGCAGTCTTTTGTCTTTGTCTTGAGGGGCGCGGGGAACTGCGCGGGCAACCACGACGGACCGTCAGCCGACCAAGCACCCCCAGCCCCCGGCGCCCCCGCCATACCAAGAGGCGCCGCCGCCGACGTGGACGTACACTGGTCGGTCCAGTGCAGGCCGGTTCCCCAGGAGGGAACCGGCCTTCTCGTCCCTTAAACGGAGGTGCGCCTATGACCAGTACCGTCCCCCCACCAGGCACCCGGACAGCCGAAAGCTCCACCCTCCAGGCAGTCCTCCTGGACATGGACGGAACCCTCGTCGACACGGAGGGCTTCTGGTGGGACGCCGAGGTCGAGGTGTTCGCCCAGCTCGGCCACCGGCTGGACGACGCCTGGCGCCACGTCGTGGTCGGCGGCCCCATGACCCGCAGCGCCGGCTTCCTCATCGAGGCCACCGGCGCCACGATCACCCTCTCCGAACTCACCGTGCTGCTGAACGACGGGTTCGAGAACCGCATCGCCCGGTCCCTCCCGCTGATGCCCGGCGCCGCGAGACTCCTGGCAGAGCTGGCCGCGCACGGCATCCCCACCGCGCTGGTCTCCGCCTCGCACCGCCGCATCATCGACCGCGTACTGCTCTCGCTCGGCGCGCAGAACTTCACCCTGACCGTCGCGGGCGACGAGGTGGAGCGCACCAAGCCCTTCCCCGACCCGTATCTGATCGCCGCCGCAGGGCTCGGCGCGGATCCGGCCAGGTGCGCGGTCATCGAGGACACCGCGACGGGCGTGGCCGCCGCCGAGGCGGCGGGCTGCCAGGTCGTGGCCGTACCGTCCGTGGCGCCGATCGCCCCGGCTGCCGGAAGGACCGTCGTGCGATCCCTCGAACAGGTCGACCTGCCTTTTCTCCGGAGCCTGATGACGGAAAAGCGCTAATCGTTCACCCACGGTGCACGAGGGAATGCGGAAAAACTGCATGGTCATTGCACCGGAATAATTCGATCACTCGCCGCGCGCCTCGGATGGCCGAATTCCGGTACTCTCACACCCAGTTGAAGGTGTGACGTTCGCCACTGTGGAGGGGGTCGACAAGGGGCCCCTGATGTGTCTGACGGCCCCGTGCGGTGGTCGCGGGCGTGCCCTTGTGTCCTTATTTGTGGAACGCTGTACGAATCCTTCCGCTGTCGGTTTTTCGGTGCGTCCACGGCCGGTCTCGCAGCGTGATGGGAACTCAACTCCGGTACCTGCGAACCGCCCTGCCGGTCCCGACTAATCTCATCGCGAGAACATCGCCGTAACCCCCGTGTACCCGACCGCAACACCCCGGCATGCCGGGCCCGCGGGATCGACAGCTCTGGAGAACTTCGAGCATGAACCGTAAGCCTTTGGTGCTGCCGGCCGCGATCGGTCTGCTCGCCTCTGTCCTCGCCGCGTGCGGCGGTTCCGACAGTGGAGGCGACGGCGGCGACGCGATCGCCGTCGGTACCACCGACCGGTTCACCGCCTCGAAGGAGGCACCGGCCCCGTTCGACCCGGCCTACGCGTACGACGTCGGCGCCTGGAACGTGCTGCGCCAGACGGTCCAGACCCTGATGGCCATGCCCAACGGCGGCGGCGACCCCACTCCGGAGGCCGCCGAGGAGTGCGGATTCACCGACTCCGCCAACGAGCGCTACGCCTGCACGCTGCGCAAGGACCTCAAGTTCTCCAACGGTGACCCCGTCACCGCCGAGGACGTGAAGTTCTCCATCGACCGCGCGCTGCAGATCAAGGCCGACACGGGCGTCTTCGCCCTGCTGTCGACCGTCGACACCGTCGAGACCAAGGGCGACCGTGAGGTGATCTTCCACCTCAACAGCGCCGACGCCACCTTCCCGTTCAAGCTGTCCACGCCGGTCGCGGGCATCCTGAACCCCAAGGACTACGCCAAGAACAAGCTGCGCGACGGCTTCGAGGTCAGCGGCTCCGGCCCCTACAGCCTCAAGGCCGAGACCAGCGGCGACGACGTCACCAAGGTCGTTTTCACCAAGAACCCCTACTACCAGGGGATCTCGGACATCAAGAACGACAAGGTCGAGCTCCGGTCCTTCGAGGACACGGACTCCATGGGCGCCGCGCTCGACAAGGGCGACATCGACATGATGACCCGCACCATGTCGCCCGAGCAGATCAAGAAGCTGCAGAACGCCAAGGACAGCAAGATCGATGTGATCGAGCAGCCCGGCCTTGAGATCCGCTACATCGGCTTCGACGTCGAGAAGCCGTCCCTGGAGGACAAGGCGGTCCGCCAGGCGATCGCCCACATCGTCAACCGCAGCGAACTCACCTCCAAGGTGTACGGCACCGGTGCCGACCCGCTGTACTCCATGGTCCCGGCCACCGTCACCGGCCACGCCAACTCGTTCTTCAACGAGTACGGCGAGCCCGACGTCACCGCGGCCAAGAACCTCCTCGCCGCCGCGAACGTCACCACGCCGGTGAAGTTCACGATGAACTACACGACGGACCACTACGGCTCCGCCACCAAGGCCGAGTTCGAGACGCTGCAGAAGCAGCTCAACGACACGGGCCTGTTCGACGTGGACATCAAGGGCGAGAAGTGGGAGACCTACCGCCCCAAGCAGCGCGAGGGCAAGTTCGCGGTCTACGGCATGGGCTGGTTCCCCGACTTCCCGGACGCGGAGACCTTCCTCACGCCGTTCCTGGACAAGGACAACACCATCGCGTCGCCTTACGTGAACAAGCGCATCCGGGAGAACCTGATCCCGGAGTCCCGCCGCGAGGCCGACCGACTCAGCGCCTCGAAGAGCATCGAGGAGATCCAGAGCATCGTCGCCAAGGACGTCCCGCTCCTGCCCCTGTGGCAGGGCAAGCAGTACGTCGCCGTACGGGACGACATCACCGGCGCCGAGTACGCGCTCAACTCCTCGGCCACCCTGCAGCTGTGGGAGCTGGGCCGCGGAGTCGGCAGCGACTGACGACCAGCACATGAGAACGGCCGCCCCCTTCCAGAAG
>NZ_JBHWZP010000569.1:0-3114 GCF_042728395.1 Streptomyces sp. NPDC060205 | reverse complement strand
CCTGGGTGGGACGGGGCGCAGCCCCTCCCCGAGGGGCGCGGGGAACGGCGCGGCCCGCCCCCACCGGACCCGCAGACGACGTACACGGTCGAAGAACTAGGCTGCCGACCATGAGCGATCAGCCGCGGGTACTGCACGTGACGGGCCGCGTACTCGTCGCCCCCGACGACGCCCGGGACGAACTCTGGGTCGTCGACGGCAAGGTCACCTACGACCGCCCCCGCGCCGAGGCAGCCAAAGACGTCCGCACGATCGACGGCTGGACCCTGCCGGGACTGGTCGACGCCCACTGCCACGTGGGCCTCGGCCCCCACGGCGCCGTCCCCGACGACGAGTCGGAGAAGCAGGCCCTGGCCGACCGGGAGGCCGGCACCCTCCTCCTCCGCGACGCCGGCTCACCCGCGGACACCCGCTGGGCCGACGACCGCGACGACCTCCCGAAGATCATCAGAGCGGGCCGCCACATCGCCCGCACCCGCCGCTACATCCGCGGCTTCGCGCACGAGATCGAACCGGCCGACCTCGTCGCGTACGTGGCCCGGGAGGCCCGGCGCGGCGACGGCTGGGTGAAGCTCGTGGGCGACTGGATCGACCGCGGCACCGGCGACCTCGCCGCCTGCTGGCCGCGCGACGCGGTCGAGGCGGCGATCGCCGAGGCCCACCGCCTCGGCGCCCGCGTCACCGCGCACTGCTTCGCCGAGGACTCCCTGCGGGACCTCGTCGAGGCGGGCATCGACTGCGTCGAACACGCCACAGGACTGACCGAGGACACGATCCCGCTCTTCGCCGAGCGCGGCGTCGCGATCGTCCCGACGCTCGTGAACATCGCGACGTTCCCGCACCTCGCGGACGGGGGCGAGGACAAGTTCCCGCAGTGGTCCGCGCACATGCGGCGGCTGCACGAGCGCCGTTACGACACCGTGCGCGCCGCCTACGACGCCGGGATCCCGGTGTTCGTCGGCACCGACGCGGGCGGCACGCTGCCGCACGGACTGGTGGCGGCGGAGGTCGCCGAACTGGTGACGGCCGGCATCCCGCCCCTCGAAGCGCTTTCGGCCACCACGTGGGGCGCCCGCGCGTGGCTGGGCCGGCCCGGCCTGGAGGAGGGGGCTCCCGCCGACCTCGTCGTGTACGAGCAGGACCCGCGGGCGGACGTACGGGTCCTGGCGGCGCCGCGGCGGGTCGTGCTGAACGGCAGGGTCGTCGGCTGACGGAGAGTGACCGCCCGGCCCTGCCGGAACGGCGCGCACTCCCTCCCGCGCTCCGGCGCTTTCCGGCCAGTTCGGTGCGGTTCAGTGATCCGGGTGGCCTTGAGGAACGTACGTGCAGGATGAATCGAAGAGGTGCGCGGAAAGTCCACGTATGAGTGAACTCCCCTCAGCTTGCTGACTGTTCACTCTCCGTGCGTAAGGATTCCCGTCATCGACGCCGCCGGACGCTCCCCGCATGTCCCTGCGAGCGGAGCGTCCTGCGGCGTCGCGTCTCCGGTTCTGTCTCCTGTGGGGGTCCCACCACCATGAACAGCAACACCTTCCGCATGCCCGCACACAGGCTGGCCGCCACCGCGGCCGCCGTCTCCCTGGCCGCCGGTCCCGCGGTCCTGGCCGGCGCGGGTCCGGCCCACGCGACCGACGGTCACGGCCGGGCCGGGGCCGTCGTGCTCCGCACCGGGCTCGATGTGTCCCTGCTCAACAAGACCGTGAACGTTCCGCTCGCGGTCTCGCTCAACGAGGTACAGGCGCCGCGCAGCGCCGAGAAGACTACGCTCACGGCGAAGCTCGACGGGGTCGACGGCGGCCAGCCGTTCACCGTGCTCGGCGCGGAGGTCGCGAGAGCGCGTGCGACCGTCTCGGCGTCGAAGGCCGAAGGGGCCGTGCACCTCGCCCACGCCAAGGTGCACATTCCCGGGCTGCCGCTGCTGTCCCTCATCGAGGTCGACCAGGTCACCGCCAAGGCGGTCTGCGCGGCGGGCAGGAAGCCGGTCGCCTCCGCGAATCCGCTGGGGGCGGTGACCGTGCTCGGCAAGAGGACCACGGTGACCGCCGGTGGGGTGACGGAGGTCAAGGTGCCGGGGGTCGGTGAGGTCCGCCTGGACCTGTCGTCGATCCGGACCACGTCCCGTACGGCCGCGGCTACGGCGCTGCGGCTCAAGGTGTCGGTGAACCCGCTGAAGCTGAACGTGGCGGAGGTCGAAGGAACGGTCACTCTGGCGGAGGCGACCTGCGAGTCCCCTGCCGTGCCCGTGCCCGGGGTGACGCCGCAGGGGGGTGCCGCGGAGTCGCCCGGGCTCGCGGAGACCGGCGGCGGCTCGGTGACGCCGTACGTCGCGGCGGGCGCGGCGGCGCTGCTCGCAACAGGCGCGGGAACGCTGGCGCTGACCCGCCGCCGTCGCCGCTGACGCGCGCCCTGCGGCGGCTTGGGCCCGCATGAATAGTGCGGGCCCGGCGCCCCTGGGTGCGGCCCGGTGGGGGTTGGCCGCGCCGTTCCCCGCGCCCCTGAGAGGGCTTGGGCCGGTGGGCATGGTGCGGGCCCGGTGGGGGTTGGCCGCGCCGTTCCCCGCGCCCCTGAGAGGGCTTGGGCCGGTGGGCATGGTGCGGCCCGGTGGGGGCTGGCCGCGCAGTTCCCCGCGCCCCTCAAAAGCGGGGCTGCGCCCCAGCTTTTGCCCCACCGCCGCAAGGAACGCCACCACGGCGGACCACCCCGCCCCGCCAGGAGCGCCAACCGACACCACGGCGGGCCACCCCCGCCCCGTCAGGGGCGCGGGGAACGGCGCGGCCAACCCCGACGGTCCCGCAGGACATCACGGCGGGTAACCCCCGCCCCGTCAGGGGCGCGGGGAACGGCGCGGGCAACCCCCACGGTCCCGCAGGACATCACGGCGGGTAACCCCCGCCCCGTCAGGGGCGCGGGGAACGGCGCGGCCAACCCCAATGGTCCCGCAGGACATCACGGCGGGTCACCCCCAACCCCTTAGGGGCGCGGGGAACTGCGCGGCCAGCCCCCACCGGGCCCGCACCATGCCCACCGGCCCAAGCCCCGCAGGGGCCCGCAGGCCCCACGCCGCTCAGCCCGGGCCCCCGGACCCGGCGGTCAAGCTCAGCGCCTGGTCCAGCG
>NZ_JBHWZP010000568.1:0-3134 GCF_042728395.1 Streptomyces sp. NPDC060205 | reverse complement strand
AGTCGAGGCCGAGTCGTGGCATGTCCAACGAGATGGTGGCTTCCTGGGTGTGGTGGGGGTCGAGGTTCACGACCACCAGAACCGTGTCCGTGCCCTCGCGCTTGCTGTACGCGATCACGGAGTCGTTGTCGGCGTGGTGGAAGTGGACGTTCCGGAGCCGGCGCAGTGCGGGGTGCTCCCGCCGGATCCTGTTCAGCGAACCGATGAGCGGCGCGAGGGATGTGCCCGCCCGCTCGGCGGCCTCCCAGTCCCGTGGCCGCAGCTGGTATTTCTCCGAGTCGAGATAGTCCTCGGTACCGGCTCTTGCCGCGGTGTTCTCGCACAGCTCGTATCCCGCGTACATCCCCCAGGTGGGCGAGAGCGTCGCCGCCAGCACGGCCCGGATCTCGAAAGCGGGCCGGCCGCCGTGCTGAAGGAACTCCGGGAGGATGTCGGGGGTGTTGACGAAGAAATTGGGCCGCATGTAGGCGGCCGCGTCACCGGAGAGCTCGGTGAGGTATTCGGTCAGTTCCTCTTTGGTGTTGCGCCAGGTGAAATATGTATAGGACTGCTGGAAACCGATCGCGCCGAGCGTGTGCATCATCGCCGGGCGGGTGAACGCCTCCGCCAGGAAGATCACATCGGGATCGGTGCGATTGATCTCCCCGATCACTTCCTCCCAGAACATGACCGGCTTCGTATGCGGATTGTCCACGCGGAAGATCCGCACCCCGTGGTTCATCCAGAACCGCAGAATGCCCAGGGTCTCCTCGACGAGGCCCGGCATGTCCTCGTCGAAGGCGATCGGATAGATGTCCTGGTACTTCTTCGGCGGATTCTCCGCATAGGCGATCGTGCCGTCCGCCCGGTGCTGGAACCATTCCGGGTGTTTCTCCACCCACGGATGGTCCGGGGAGCACTGGAGCGCGAAATCCAGGGCGACTTCGAGCTGGAGAGAGGTCGCGGTGCGCACGAACGCGTCGAAGTCGTCGATCGTGCCGAGGTCGGGGTGCACGGCGTCGTGCCCGCCCTCCGGCGAGCCGATCGCCCACGGAACGCCGACATCCTCGCGATGCGCCGAGAGGTTGTTGTTGGGCCCCTTGCGGAAGGTCGTACCGATGGGGTGGATGGGCGGCAGGTACACCACGTCGAAGCCCATCGCGGCGATCGCGGGCAGCCGCCGGGCCGCCGTCGCGAACGTACCGCTGACCGGCGGCTTGCCCGGCTCGACCAGCGCGCCCTCCGAGCGAGGGAAGAACTCGTACCAGGAGCCGAACAGCGCCCGCTCCCGTTCCACCAACAGGGGGAGCGGGGCCGATCGCGTGACCCGCTCCCGCAGGGGGTGCGCGGCGAGTGCCGAGTCCACGTCCGGGGTGAGGGCGGCGGCGAGACGCGCTGACGGGGGCCGGGCGTCGTCGCGCAGGGCGTCCGCGGCCGTCAGGACCGCCGCTCGGCCGGCGTCGCGCGGCACTTGGGAGGCGGCCCGCTCGTACAGCTCGGCGCCCTCCTCCAGGACCAGGCCCACATCGATGCCGGCCGGGATCTTTATGCGGGCCGACCGGCGCCAGGCGGACACCGGGTCCGACCACGCCTCCACCCAGTAGGTCCACTCGCCCACCGCCGTGGGCGTGACGTCGGCGCCCCAGCGGTCCGTACCGGGGGCCAGTTCCCGCAGGGGAGTCCACGGGCCGGTGCGCCCGTCGGGGCCGCACAGCACGACGTTCGCGGCGACCACGTCGTGGCCCTCGCCGAACAGAGTGGCGCTGACCTGGAAGGTCTCACCCACCACCGCCTTCGCGGGGCGGTTGCCGCGGTCGACGGCCGGACGGACGTCGACGACGGGGACGCGGCCGATCTGAACGACGGTCGTGCGGCCGATCGGGGGGATGCGGCCGCCGGCCGGGTTCTCGGTCATGTGATTCATCTCCGTCGTCGATGTCCTGGTCCAGGTCCGTGGTCGCCCACGGGTCGGAGGGCTCTTCCCCTAGGTCGCGGTGCTCACCGCGAGCTGGTCGGAATGCCCCGGAAGTGCGCCGATCGGCGGGCTGTGGGCGGCCCGTTCACGGCGCCGGGCCGAAGTGGCCGACAGGTAGCGTTCGGCTGCGTGCACGGCCTCGCGTGCGCAGCGCTTGCCCATGAGGACACAGAGCGTGTAGCCCGTGTCCTCGAAATTGCCTCGCGCGCCGTGGTCGGCGGGGGCCGCGAGCATCATGCGTTCCCAGGCCCGGTACAGCTCCAGCAGCCTGGCGACCTCGTCTTTGGCAGGCAGCAGCATCTCACTGGTCACCTTCCATTCCCTCGGATGCGCACGGTTCGCCCTGATGTGCGTGAGGACCGTGCACGCGGAGGCATCGGCCGACTGCGGCGGCCGACACCTTCACTCATGGTGCACGTGCAGCCACGGAACGTCCTGTTGTCGCTTCAACGACACTGGTGCCGCCACAACGGCAGGGGGACGCCGCTCGGGTTGCACGAATGGAGTACCGCTCGCACGCTGGGAATGACTCAGAAGCGATCACTGCTCACGCTCTGCATGCAGAGCTCGGCCCCACCGGGGCGAGGAGGAGCGAGAGCTTCGCCGGTTGCCGGTGAGGAGCCAACGACGATGAAGACCGTAGTCCCCTGCTACTACCACCTCGACGTGGAGGTCAGTCCGGAACGGGTCGATCAGGTCAGGCGCATTCTGGCCGCCCACCTCCGGTACTGGAACCTGGAGAACCTCGTCGAGCCCGTCTGTCACTGCGCGGAACTGCTGCTGCGGACGATCGACGCGCACGCGGCGGACAAGAACACCACGCTGGAGATGTGGTGGAACGGCCAGCACCTCATCACCGCGATCGCGGACATCGACGGGAAGTCCCACCCGGAGTCCGCGACGCGGGGGTGGCTGGCGCACGTCGCCGCGCTCAGCGACGGCTGGGGGTGCTGTGCGACGGGCAGGGGCGGACGGATCGTCTGGTTCTCCCGCCGGGCCCGTGCCACGGAACGCTCCCCGCTGGTCCCGACCGCCCCCGCGCCCAGCCTGCGCGAAGCCCGGCGCGCACCCCGCGAACTGCCGGTACCGGCCCTGGCGGCGCCGGCGCCCGAGGGGCCGCTCGTCGGCGCTGCGACGCAGTGACCACGGCCGTTCGGCCCGCCACCGCCCAGGCGGTGGC
>NZ_JBHWZP010000567.1:0-3185 GCF_042728395.1 Streptomyces sp. NPDC060205 | reverse complement strand
CGTCGGAGACAACGGCGCGGGCAAGTCCACCCTGGTCAAGTGCATCGGCGGGATCCATCCGATGGACGGCGGCGAGTACTGGTTCGAAGGAGAGCAGGTCCAGGTGCACAGCCCGCGGGAGGCGGCGGCCCTGGGCGTCGAGATCGTCTACCAGGACCTGGCACTCTGCGACAACCTCGACATCGTGCAGAACATGTTCCTCGGCCGGGAGAAACGCCGGGGCCTCGTCCTGGACGACACCACGATGGAGGAGATGGCCGCGCGGACCCTCGAAGGCCTGTCGGTCCGCACCGTCAAGTCCATCCGCCAGCAGGTCGCCAGTCTCTCCGGCGGTCAGCGGCAGACCGTGGCCATCGCCAAGGCCGTGCTGTGGAACAGCAAGGTCGTCGTCCTGGACGAGCCGACCGCCGCGCTCGGTGTCGCCCAGACGGCACAGGTCCTCGAACTGGTCCGGCGGCTGGCCGACAACGGTCTCGCGGTGGTCCTGATCTCGCACAACATGAACGACGTCTTCGCGGTGTCCGACCGGATCGCCGCCCTCTACCTGGGCCGGATGGCCGCCCAGGTCAGCACGTCGGACGTGACGCACTCCCAGGTCGTCGAACTCATCACCTCGGGCCGCAGCGGAGACCTCGGCCTCACCCAGAGCAACGGAGTCACCGCATGACCGCCGCAGTCGTCCCCGAGAAACCGGAACTGCCCCGCGGTCCCGGCACGCCGAAGAAGAACGGAGCGGCCACGGCCGCGAGTCTGCGCTCGGTCGCGAAGAACTACGTCGACCGGGTAAGGGGCGGTGAGTTGGGTGCCCTGCCCGCTGTCCTCGGCCTGATCGTCCTGTGCGTGTTCTTCGCCGCCCTGCGCCCCGTCTTCCTGTCCGAGCTGAACTTCGCCAACCTGCTCACCCAGGGCGCGGGCAGCATCGCCATCGCCATGGGACTGGTCTTCGTCCTCCTCCTCGGCGAGATCGACCTGTCCGCGGGGTACGCCAGCGGGGTCTGCGCCGCCGTCCTCGCCATCCTGCTCACCGACCACGGCTGGCCCTGGTACGGCGCGGCCGGCGCGGCGATCCTCACCGGCACGGTCATCGGCCTGCTGCTCGGCCTGCTGGTGGCGAAGGTCGGCATCCCCTCGTTCGTGGTCACGCTCGCCGCCTTCCTGGGGTTCCAGGGCATCGTGCTGATGCTGCTGAAGGAGGGCACCAACATCTCGATCCGGGACGAGACGATCCTGGCCGTCGCCAACAACAACCTCTCCCCGGCGCTCGGCTGGGTCCTGCTCGCGGTCGGTGTCGGGGGGTACGCGGCGATCCAGTTCCGGCAGAGCCGCAACCGGCGGCGGCGCGGGCTCGCCCCTGCCCCGCCCGCCCTGCTCGCCGTCAGGATCGGCGGGCTGGCGGTACTCGGTGCGATCGCGGTCCACCTGCTCAACCAGGAGCGCAGCCGCAACGTCATCGTCGACTCGCTCAAGGGCGTGCCGATCGTCGTGCCGGTCATCGCCGTCCTGCTCGTCGCCGGTACGTTCCTGCTCCAGCGCACCTCGTTCGGCCTGCACATCTACGCGGTGGGCGGCAACGCGGAGGCTGCCCGCCGGGCCGGCATCAACGTGGCCGCCATCCGGATCTCCGCGTTCGTCATCTGCTCCTCCCTCGCCGCGGTCGGCGGCATCATCGCCGCGTCCCGGGGCAACTCGGTGGACCCCAACACCGGCGGCAGCAACGTGCTGCTGCTGGCGGTCGGCGCCGCCGTGATCGGCGGGACGAGCCTGTTCGGCGGCCGGGGCAGGGTCCTCGACGCCGTGCTCGGCGGGATGGTCGTCGCGGTCATCCAGAACGGTATGGGTCTGATGGGGTACAGCTCAGGGGTCAAGTACGCTGTCACGGGTTCGGTTCTGCTGGTGGCCGCAGGCGTGGATGCGCTGTCCCGTCGCCGGGCCGTACGACGATGATGTCTGGGGTGCCATGAAAGCCGGTCCCTCGCAGGAGGAGATCCGCCGGCACAACCTCGGCACCCTGCTCCGTCATGTGCACATCGGCGGATCCATGTCGCGTGCCGTCCTGGCCGAACGCATGGGACTCAACCGCAGCACCATCCTGGGTCTGGTGAGCGAGCTGGGCTCGGCCGGCCTGGTCCGCGAGGAACTGCCCCGGGACACCGGCAGGGCCGGCCGGCCGTCCCTGGTCGTACGGCCCGAGTCCGACCGCGTGTACGTCCTGGCATTCGACGTGGGGGTCGACCGGTTGGCCGCCGCCCGCATCGGTCTGGGCGGGGTCTTCCTCGACCGCAGGGAGATCCCCGTGCTCCCCGGCCGGCGCGACGCCAAGAAGGTGGCGGAGGTCCTCGCCGGGTCCGCGCTGGACATGGTGGACGCGGCAGGGCACGGCACCTACTGCGTCGGTGTGGCCGCGGCCGTGCGCGGGATGGTGCGCCGCCCCGACGGTGTCGTCCGTGCCGCCCCCCATCTCGGCTGGGAGGACGAGGAGTTCGGCGAGGACCTCATGCGCCTGCTGGGACTCGGCCTGCCGGTCTCGGTGGGCAACGAGGCGAGCCTCGGCGCGCTCGCGGAGCATCTGCGCGGAGCCGGGGCGGGCTGCCAGGACCTGGTGTATCTGCACGGCGACATCGGCATCGGAGGCGGTGTCGTCACCGGGGGCCAGCTGCTGTCCGGCGATCAGGGGTACGGCGGCGAGATCGGGCACATGGTCGTCAACCCGCGGAACGGCAGACCCTGCGGCTGCGGGGCGCACGGCTGCCTGGAAGCCGAGGCGGGGGAGCGCGCCCTGCTGGAGGCCGCGCAGCGCGACCCGTCGGCCACCGGCCGGGAAGCCGTGCATGCCGTCGTCGAGGCGGCGGACCGGGGCGACATCACCGCCCGCGCCGCCCTGCACGACGTCGGCGACTGGCTCGGCGTCGGCGTCGCCAACCTGGTCAACGTGCTCAACCCGCGCACGGTCGTGTTCGGCGGCACGCTCCGTGAGGTGTACCTCGGCTCGGCCGCACAGATCCGCAGCCGTATCAACCGCATCGCCCTCAAGGCCTCCCGCGAGAACCTGCGGCTGCGTGTGGGGGAACTCGGCGACGACGCGGTGCTCATCGGGGCCGCCGAACTCGCCTTCTCCGAGATCCTGGTCGGCCCCCTGGAGACGCTGGCCCGCGCCGGAGCGTAGCGCCGTACCGGACGGGGGACGG
>NZ_JBHWZP010000566.1:0-3190 GCF_042728395.1 Streptomyces sp. NPDC060205 | reverse complement strand
GCGGAGCCCCTCCCCGAGGGGCGCGGGGAACGGCGCGAGCAACCCCCACCGTCCCGCAGACGAACGCGGTTGTTCAGGGGCGCGGGGAACTGCGCGAACGGCCCCCACCGGCCCGCACGGGGATCTGGCCGAGGAAGGCCGGGGATCAGGCGTAGAACGCCGGGCGTTCCGCGAGTTCCACCTCTACCCGGCCGCCCTCCCTCTGCGCGCGAACCCCCGCCTCGCACACCGCCGCCGTGGCATAGCCGTCCCACGCCGAGGGGCCCGTGATCTCGCCGCGCCGCGTGGCGTCCACCCACACCTGCATCTGTCGGTCGTACGCGTCCTCGAAGCGCTCCGTGAAGTCCTGGGCGATGGTGCCGCCCCAGCGCCCCGCCATGTTGGTGACGAGGGAGTGCCCGTCACCGATCCGGGCCGTACCGCGCTCGCAGACCACTTCGGCCTGCACCTGGTAGCCGAAGCCACAGTTGACGTTGATCTCGACGTCCACGATCGCCCCGCCGGCGGTCTCGAAGAGGACCAGCTGCGGGTCCTGCAGCCCCTCGGGCGCGTTCCCCGACGGAGTCGGCTTCAGCACGGTGACCGCGGTGATCTCCTGCCCGAGCAGCCAGCGCGTGATGTCCATCTCGTGCACGACGGAGTCGTTGATGAGCATCTCGCTGGTGAACCCGGGCGGGGTCGCCACATTGCGATGCCGGTTGTGCAGCATGAGCGGCCGGCCCAACTGGCCGGTCTCCAGCAGCGACTTGAGCTTCACGTACTCGGCGTCGTACCGGCGCATGAAGCCCACCTGCACCCTGCGGTGGCCGAGCCGCTGCTCGGCCTCCAGGACGCGCAGCGCCGAGGCCGAGCCGGGTGTGAGGGGCTTCTCGCACAGGACCGGCAGGTCGTGCTCGAAGGCGGCGAGCAGGGCCGCCTCGTGGGCGGGGCCAGGCGAGGCGATCAGCACGGCGTCGACGCCGTCCGCGGCCATCGCCGCGGCCGGGTCGGTGTGCGCGGAGCAGCCCTCGATGCCGTCGGCGATCCGCTTGACCCGTTCCGCGTCGACGTCGGCGACGGCGGCCACGCGGGCCCCGCTGGTCACCTCGTGGAGCCGGCGCACATGGTCGGCCCCCATCCTGCCGGTGCCGATGACGGCCACCCCGAGCACGCCCGCCATCAGGACTTCCCCTTCGACGCCGCGCCGGAGGCCTGGAGGTCCTGCTCCTCGGGGAGCCCCGCCACGTCCACGCCGCGCACCTGCGCCAACTCGTGTTTGAGGGCCGCGAGTTCGGCGCCGCCGGCCATGTGGTTGGTGAGCTCTTCGAGAGTGACGTCCGCGCGGGACGCGGAGAGTTCCATCGTGCCCAGCCGCAGGACGCTGAAGTGGTCGCCGACCATGTAGGCGTGGTGCGGGTTGTGGGTGATGAAGATGACGCCGAGGCCGCGGTCGCGGGCGGCGGCGATGTACTTGAGCACGACGCCGGACTGCTTGACGCCGAGGGCGGCGGTGGGTTCGTCCAGGATGAGCACGCGGGCGCCGAAGTAGACGGCGCGGGCGATGGCCACGGACTGGCGCTGGCCGCCGGACAGGGTGCCGATCGGCTGGTCGAGGTCGTCCAGGACGATGCCCATGGCCCGCAGTTCGGTGTCCGCGGTCCGCTTCATCGCCGCGATGTCCAGGCGGCGGATCGGCCAGGGGCCCTTGGTCATCTCGGAGCCGAGGAAGAAGTTCCGCCACACCGGCATCAACGGCACGGTGGCCAGGTCCTGGTAGACGGTGGCGATGCCCTTGTCGAGGGCCTCGCGGGGCGTGCTCAGGTGCACCGCCTCGCCGTCGATGAGGAACTCGCCCTCGGTGTGCTGGTGCAGTCCGGAGATGATTTTGATCAGCGTGGACTTGCCGGCGCCGTTGTCGCCCAGCACACAGGTGACCTGGCCGGGGTGGACGGACAGGTCCACGCCGTGCAGGGCGCGGACGTTGCCGTACGCCTTGCCGGCCGCGCGCAGCCGAACGATCGGCTGCGCGTCGGCGGGCGCGTCCCCGGGGGTGGCCTCGGGCGCGTCCTGGACGGGGGTGGCGTCGTCGCTGGAGGTGGTGTTGTCGGTCATGGGTTACCTCCGGGTTGCCTGGCGGCGGACCCACAGATTGACGAGGGCGGCGAGCAGGAGCATGACGCCGAGGAAGGCCTTGAACCAGTCGGGGTTCCAGTTGGCGTAGACGATGCCCTGGGAGACCATGCCGAAGATGAACGCGCCGATGACGGCGCCGATCGCGGAGCCGTAGCCGCCGGTGAGCAGGCAGCCGCCGATGACCGCGGCGATGATGTACAGGAACTCGTTGCCCACGCCCTCGCCGGACTGGACGGTGTTGAACGAGAACAGGATGTGCATGCCGACGAACCAGGCGCCGGCGCCGACGCCCATGAACAGGGCGATCTTGGTGAAGGTGACGGGCACGCCGACCGCGCGGGCGCTCTCCTGGCTGCCGCCGGTGGCGAAGATCCAGTTGCCGAACTTGGTGCGCAGCAGCAGCCAGGTCGCGAGGGCGGCGAGGACCAGCCAGTAGAAGACGGTGATCTTGACGTCGACCCCGCCGATGCCTATCTCCGAGGCGAAGATGCTCTTGGCCTGGTCGAAGCCGTCCATGTCGCTGATGGAGTCGGTGGCGACGTTGCCGGTGAAGAGCTTGGTGATGGCGAGGTTGGCGCCCTGGAGGATCAGGAACGAGCCCAGCGTGATGAGGAACGAGGGCAGTCCGGTGCGTACCAGCAGGTAGCCGTTGAACGCGCCGATCGCCAGGGCCACCACCAGGGCGACGATGACGCCGGTCCACACGTTCATGGACAGCTGGAAGCTCCACATGCTCGCCGTGAGCGCGGAGGTGGTCACGGCCACACCGGCGGAGAGGTCGAACTCGCCGCCGATCATCAGCAGGGCCACCGGCAGGGCCATGATGCCCATCACGGAGGCCTCGTAGAGCACGTTGGCCAGCGAGCTCGCCTCACGGAAGGGGGAGGCGACCGCGAAGAAGAAGATGTAGACGACGATCGCCGCGATGAGTGCGCCGATCTCCGGGCGGGCCGCCAGGCGGCGGGCCAGGGACCGTTCCGAGGTCCGGCCGTCCTTGGGGGCGGCCGGCGAAGCCGGCGGCGAGGAGCTCGCCGCCGGTGCCGTTGCCTGGGTCATGGGTGTCACCGAGTACCCTTCG
>NZ_JBHWZP010000565.1:0-3202 GCF_042728395.1 Streptomyces sp. NPDC060205 | reverse complement strand
GTGCTCGTCGTCGAGGATGAGGAATCCTTCAGCGACGCTCTGTCCTACATGCTCCGCCGCCTGGGGCCGCACGCAGTGTGCGGCCCCGCAGACCGGAGAACCTCATGGATATATCCACCAAGAACGACGCAGCGCCTCCCCCCGTCTCCCCACCCGCCGAGGCCGAGCAGAAGCGCGCGGCCCGCGGGGTCACCCGGCCCGGCGACCGAGTCTTCCTCGGCCTGTCCCGCGGATCGGGCATCTTCCTTCTCGTGATCATGGCCGCCATCGCGGCCTTTCTCACGTACCGCTCCGTGATCGCGATCAGCAAGGACGAGAGCAACTTCCTCACGACCTTCGAGTGGAACCCGACCGCCGTACCACCGAGCTTCGGCATCGCGGTCCTGGTCTACGGCACGGTCGTCTCGTCGATCATCGCGATGGTCATCGCGGTCCCGATCGCGGTCGGCATCGCCCTGTTCATCACGCACTACGCCCCGCGCAAGCTCGGCGGCCCCCTCTCCTACGTGATCGACCTGCTCGCCGCCGTGCCGTCCATCGTGTACGGCCTGTGGGGCGCCCTGGTCCTCGCACCGCAGCTGATCGGTCTCTACGGCTGGCTCGACGACTACTTCGGCTGGACCGGCATCCTCGACTGGCAGGGCGGCGCACCGCGCTCGCTGTTCACCGTGGGCATCCTGCTCGCGATCATGATCCTGCCGATCATCACCAGCGTGAGCCGCGAGGTCTTCCGGCAGGCTCCGCTGATGCACCAGGAAGCCGCACTCGCTCTCGGCGCCACGCGCTGGGAGGTCATCCGCATGTCGGTGCTGCCCTTCGGCCGCTCCGGTGTCATCTCCGCCTCGATGCTCGGCCTCGGGCGCGCGCTCGGCGAGACGATGGCCGTGGCCACGGTCCTGTCCCCGAGCTTCGAGATCAACGCCAGTCTGCTCGACCCGGGCGGCGGCACCTTCGCCCAGAACATCGCCAGCAAGTTCAGTGAGGCCAGCGAGATGGGCCGTGACGCGCTCATCGCCTCCGGTCTGGTGCTGTTCGTCATCACCCTGCTGGTCAACGGCGGAGCCCGCATGATCATCGCCCGCCGCGCGGAGTACTCGGGGGCCAACGCATGAGCCAGACAGTGAACGACAGGCGCCCCAGCTCCCTGCAGGGCGCGACACTGCCCCGGTGGAGCCCGTACGCCATCGCCGGCGGCTCGATCGCCCTCGGTCTCGGTATCAGCGCCGTGGCCGGACTGGACAGCAAGATCCAGTGGGGCCTGATGGCCGCGGTCTTCTTCGTCGCCGCGTCGTACGGCATCGCCGCGAAGGTCGAGGGCCGCCGGCAGGCCAAGGACCGGGTGGCGACCGCCCTCGTCTGGGTCGCGTTCCTGCTCGCCGTCATCCCGCTGGTCTCGCTCATCTGGGAGACCGTCAAGCGCGGTGTGAAGGTCCTCGACGTCTACTTCCTCACCCACTCGATGGGGCTGATCACCGACACCGAGCCCGGCGGAGGCATCTACCACGCGATCCTCGGCACCCTGGAGCAGGTCGGCATCGCCACGGCGATCTCCGTGCCGATCGGCATCCTGACCGCGATCTACCTCGTGGAGTACGGGCGCGGCAGGCTCGCCAAGGCCGTCACCTTCTTCGTCGACGTCATGACGGGTATCCCGTCGATCGTCGCCGGTCTGTTCGTCCTCAGCTTCTGGATCATCATCCTGGACATGGGCTACTCCGGGTTCGCCGGTGCGATGGCCCTGACCATCCTGATGCTGCCGGTGATCGTCCGCTCCACCGAGGAGATGCTCAAGCTCGTCCCCAACGAGCTGCGCGAGGCCTCGCTGGCGCTGGGCGTGCCGAAGTGGCGCACCATCATGAAGGTGGTCCTGCCGACCTCCGTCGGCGGCATCACGACCGGTGTCATGCTCGCCGTCGCCCGCATCACGGGTGAGACCGCGCCGGTGCTGCTGCTGGTGTGGGGTTCGACCTTCATCAACACGGACCCCTTCGACGGTCCGCAGGCCTCGCTCCCCATGTACATCTACCAGCAGTACGCGAACAGCGGCGGCTCCGGCGCCGCGTACGACCGGGCCTGGGCGGCGGCGCTCACGCTGATCGCGTTCGTGATGATCCTCAACTTGGCGGCTCGCGGCATCGCCCGCTGGAAGGCCCCCAAGACCGGTCGCTGACGCGGCCACACAGCGACCAGTCTTCCCCCTCGAAAGAAGCAGTGATCCCCATGGCCAAGCGAATCGACGTCAGCGGCCTCAGCGCCTACTACAGCTCGTTCCGAGCCATCGAGGACATCTCGATGGCCATCGAACCCCGCTCGGTGACGGCCTTCATCGGCCCCTCCGGCTGCGGCAAGTCCACCTTCCTGCGCACCCTGAACCGGATGCACGAGGTGACGCCGGGCGGCCGCGTCGAGGGCAAGGTCATGCTCGACGACGAGAACCTGTACGGCGCCGGGATCGACCCGGTGTCGGTACGGCGCGAGGTCGGCATGGTCTTCCAGCGCCCGAACCCCTTCCCCACGATGTCGGTCTTCGACAACGTGGCGGCGGGGCTGCGGCTCAACGGCAGCTACAAGAAGTCCGAGCTGGGCGACATCGTGGAGAAGTCGCTCAAGGGCGCGAACCTCTGGAACGAGGTCAAGGACCGGCTGAACAAGCCGGGGTCCGGGCTCTCCGGTGGTCAGCAGCAGCGGCTGTGCATCGCGCGTGCGATCGCCGTCGAGCCGAAGGTGCTGCTCATGGACGAGCCGTGCTCGGCGCTCGACCCGATCTCGACGCTGGCCATCGAGGACCTGATCGGTGAGCTGAAGGAGCGCTTCACGATCGTCATCGTGACGCACAACATGCAGCAGGCGGCGCGGGTCTCCGACCGGACGGCGTTCTTCAACCTGTCCGCGGTCGGGCAGCCCGGCAAGCTCATCGAGATCGACGACACCGAGCGGATCTTCTCGAACCCGTCCGTGCAGGCGACCGAGGACTACATCTCGGGGCGGTTCGGCTGAGTCCGTCCGTGGCGTAGACCCCTCGCGGTGCTGCATGGCGGTGCCACCGCGGGGACCGATAGGGCCCGCTTCCCGGCGCTTGCGCCGGGGGGCGGGCCCGTTGGCTTTTCTCGCCCCCGCCGCCCCTTCCCGTTCCCGTCACTGACTCGGGGGCCAGCCCCCGAACCCCCGGTCCTCAAACGCCGGACGGGCTGGAGATTCGCAG
>NZ_JBHWZP010000564.1:0-3216 GCF_042728395.1 Streptomyces sp. NPDC060205 | reverse complement strand
GGTCGGTGACCGGGGCCCTTCGCCGTAACTCGCGTATGTGCGCGCCGCTTACGCGGTTTTCTGCTCCCCCGGGCCCCGGCCGCGTGCGTCGCGTGGGATCAGGGTCGGGTTGACGTTCGAGCGGACTACCTCCGAGGTGATGACGACCCGGGCCACGTCCTTTCGGGACGGGACCTCGTACATCACTGCCTGGAGGACCTCCTCCATGATGGCGCGCAGGCCGCGCGCGCCGGTCTGGCGGAGGATGGCCTGGTCCGCGATGGCTTCGAGGGCCTCGCGCTCGAAGTCCAGCTCCACGCCGTCGAGTTCGAACAGGCGCTGGTACTGCTTCACCAGTGCGTTGCGCGGCTCCACCAGGATCTGGAGGAGGGCCTCACGGTCGAGGTTGTGGACCGACGTGATGACCGGGAGGCGGCCGATGAACTCGGGGATCATCCCGAACTTCACCAGATCCTCGGGCATGACGTCCTCGAAGCGGTCCTTCGCCTCAAGTTCCTTCTTGGAGCGGATCGTCGCGCCGAAGCCGATGCCCTTGGCACCCGCACGGGACTCGACGAGCTTCTCCAGGCCCGCGAAGGCGCCGCCCACGATGAACAGCACGTTCGTCGTGTCGATCTGGATGAACTCCTGGTGGGGGTGCTTGCGTCCGCCCTGCGGCGGAACGGAGGCCGTGGTGCCCTCCAGGATCTTGAGCAGGGCCTGCTGGACACCCTCGCCCGACACGTCGCGCGTGATCGACGGGTTCTCGCTCTTGCGAGCCACCTTGTCGATCTCGTCGATGTAGATGATGCCGGTCTCGGCCTTCTTGACGTCGTAGTCCGCGGCCTGGATCAGCTTCAGCAGGATGTTCTCGACGTCCTCGCCGACGTACCCCGCCTCCGTGAGCGCCGTCGCGTCCGCGATGGCGAACGGGACGTTCAGCATGCGGGCCAGCGTCTGGGCGAGCAGCGTCTTGCCCGAGCCCGTGGGGCCGAGCAGGAGGATGTTGGACTTCGCCAACTCGATGGCGTCCTCGCGGTTCTGACCGGTGCTGTTCTCGCCGGCCTGGACCCGCTTGTAGTGGTTGTACACCGCGACCGAGAGGGCCTTCTTGGCGGACTCCTGGCCTACGACGTAACCCTCAAGGAACTCGTAGATCTCCCTGGGTTTGGGAAGTTCCTCCCAGCGCACCTCGCTCGTCTCAGCGAGCTCTTCCTCGATGATCTCGTTGCAGAGGTCGATGCACTCGTCGCAGATGTACACACCAGGGCCTGCGATGAGCTTCTTGACCTGCTTCTGGCTCTTGCCACAGAACGAGCACTTGAGCAGATCGCCGCCGTCACCGATGCGTGCCACGGTGTGCTTCCCCTTCGCCTGGGAGACGCCTAGGTCCAGCGGCTCCTGGTGCTGCCTTATGTCCGACGGTACCTTGCCGAGCCCCCCGTTCGGGCCCCCCTTGGCGCGGTTCACTTTGTCGTGAACCGCGTCAAGGAGCGGCAGACGATACAGCGATGCGTCACGCGACCGCGGCGTTGTTCATCTTCCGGGTCGAGATGATCTGGTCCACCAGACCGTACGCGAGGGCGTCCTCGGCCGTGAGGATCTTGTCGCGCTCGATGTCCTCGCGGATCTTCTCGATCGGCGTCGTCGAGTGCTTGGCCAGCATGTCTTCCAGCTGACCGCGCATCCGGAGGATTTCGTTCGCGGCGATCTCAAGGTCCGACACCTGGCCGCGGCCGGTCTCGCTGTAGGGCTGGTGGATCAGCACGCGCGCGTTCGGAAGTGCCATGCGCTTGCCCGGCGTACCGGCCGCCAGGAGGATCGCGGCGGCGGAGGCGGCCTGACCCATGCAAACAGTCTGGATGTCCGGCTTCACGAACTGCATCGTGTCGTAGATCGCGGTGAGCGCCGTGAAGGAGCCACCCGGGCTGTTGATGTAGACCGAGATGTCCCGGTCGGGGTCCATCGACTCCAGGCACAGCAGCTGCGCCATGACGTCGTTGGCGGAGGCGTCGTCGATCTGCACGCCGAGGAAGATGACGCGCTCCTCGAACAGCTTCGCGTACGGGTCGTACTCACGCACGCCCTGCGAGGTGCGCTCGACGAAGCGCGGGATGACGTAGCGGGACTCCGCGCGAGGACCCGTGTACTCGGCCTGCGCGCGGTCGTACAGTCCGCTGCCGGGGAAGTCGTTCACTGTGTCTCCTGAAGAGCCTGATAAGGGCTGAGGCGGTCGGCTGGGGTCTCGGAGCGGTCGGCGCCGGCCTGCGCCGGCGCATGGGTCGGCGCTGGGCCGTCCTAGGCCGCCCCGGTGCCGCCGCCGCCCGGCATGCCGGCAGCGGTGGGCATGATGTCGTCGATGAGGCCGTACTCCTTGGCCTCGATCGGGTCGAACCAGCGGTCCCGGTCCGAGTCGCGGGTGACCTGCTCCACCGTCTGGCCGGTGTGGAACGAGGTCAGCTCCGCCATCCGCTTCTTGGTGTGCAGCAGCCGCTCGGCGTGGATCTTGATGTCCGACGCGGAACCGGCGAGACCGGCCGAGGGCTGGTGGATCAGGATCTCCGCGTTCGGCAGCGCGAAGCGCTTGCCCGGAGTGCCCGCGCTCAGCAGGAACTGGCCCATGGAGGCCGCCATGCCCATCGCGATCGTCACCACGTCGTTCTTGATGTACTGCATGGTGTCGTAGATCGCCATGCCGGCGGTGATCGAGCCGCCGGGGCTGTTGATGTAGAGGTAGATGTCCTTCTCCGGGTCGGAGGCAAGGAGCAGCAACTGTGCGGTGATCTTGTTGGCGATGTCGTCGTCGACCGCCTGGCCGAGGAAGATGATCCGCTCGCCGAGCAGCCGGTTGTAGACCTGGTCGCCGAGGCCACCACCGATGGGGTCGCCGGCGGCTGTGGGCATCAGATTCGTCACGTATCCACCTGCTCGTCTTACGACGGCGCCGGGCCGTCTACACGTCTTCTGCTGGGGGCGTGGGACCCCGTGTGCGTGCCGTGTCGGACGGCTCCGGGGACTCCCCTGCCCTCGTACTCATGGACCCTAACGCGCGGGTCCCTCCGGGGAATCCCGCAGAAGGAACTGTTCGCTGTGAGCGCATGCGCTCCGCTGGGTTCAGCAGGGATTACACCGGCCTCAGCCCGCTCGTTCCCGGGGGCGCGCCCGCCGATGCCCCCTCGGCGGCACCCGCGACCGCGGCCCCGCAGGGGCCCCGCCAGGGGCGCGGGGAACTGCGCG
>NZ_JBHWZP010000563.1:0-3285 GCF_042728395.1 Streptomyces sp. NPDC060205 | reverse complement strand
CCTGGGTACCTGGGGGCGCGGGGAACTGCGCGGCCAGCCACGACGCACCCGCAGACGAACGCACAACCCGCGGAAGCGAACCCGTCACGCCCCCAGCGCCTTGGACACCGCATAGATGAGAAGGCCCGCCAGCGAGCCAACAACCGTGCCGTTGATCCGGATGAACTGCAGATCCCGCCCGATGTGCGCCTCGATCTTCCGGGACGTATGCTCCGCGTCCCACCCGGCGACCGTCTCGGTGATGAGCGAGGTGATCTCGTCCCGGTACGTCGTCACGACGTACACCGCGGCCCCCTCGACCCACCCGTCGACCTTGCCCTGCAGCCGCGCGTCGGTGGCCATCCGCGTCCCGAGCGACAGCAGTGACGCCCGCACCCGCAAGCGCAGCTCACTGCGTTCGTCCTCCGCCGCGGACACGATCATCCGCCGTACGGAGGACCAGGTGGAGGCGATCAGGTCCTGGACCTCGCCCCGGCCGAGGACCTCTCGCTTGAGGTTCTCCACCCGCGCCCGCGTGTCCGTGTCGGACTGCAGGTCGGAGGCGAAGTCGGTGAGGAACCGGTCGAGGGCGCCCCGCGCCGGGTGGGCGGGCATGTCGCGCATCTCGGTGACGAACCGCAGCAGCTCCTTGTAGACGCGCTCCCCGACCCGCTTGTCGACGAACCGCGGGGTCCAGCCGGGGGCGCCGCCCTGTACGGCGTCCATCACCTGCTCGTTGTGGAGGACGAGCCAGTCGTGGGCGCGTACGCAGATCAGGTCGACGACCCGCCGGTGGCCGCCGTCCGCGACGACCTTCTCCAGGGTCTTCCCGATGCCGGGGGCGATCTCCTGGGCGTCGGCCCGCCGGTTGATGGCCTCGCCGACGACGGCCTGCACGTCCGAGTCGCGGAGCACCGCGAGGGCTCCTCTGAGCGCGGTGGCCAGTTCCTCGGTCACCCGGTCGGCGTGCTCGGGCAGGGCCAGCCAGGTGCCGAGCCGGCTGCCGATGCCGACGGCGCGCAGCCGCTGTCGTACGACGTCCTGCGAGAGGAAGTTCTCGCCGACGAACTCGCCCAGCGACACGCCGAGCTGGTCCTTCTTGGTCGGGATGATCGCGGTGTGCGGGATGGGCAGGCCCATGGGCCGCCGGAACAGTGCGGTGACGGCGAACCAGTCGGCGAGCGCGCCCACCATGCCGGCCTCGGCGGCGGCGGCCACGTAACCCGTCCAGGCGCCCGCGCCGGAGTTCCCGGCCCATTTGGCGAGTACGTAGACGAGGGCGACGAACAGCAGCAGTCCGGTCGCCGTGAGTTTCATGCGGCGGACACCGCGGAACTTCTCCTCGTCGGCGGGGCTGAACGAGTTCATGGCCCGGTTCGGCGCGGCGCGGTCGGACGCCGTGGCGCCCGGGCCCGCCGGGGCCGCCCCGTCGGCGCTGAGGGCGCTTCTGCGGTTCGTGGGGTTCGCCACACCGCCGGGGTGGGAAGGCTGCCCCTCCGGACCCGTTTCTCCTGTTTCATCCTCTTTCGTTCGTTCCATCCGCTCCATCCGTTCCCGGTCCCCCATAACGCATTGTTCCAACCTGACCGACTCCTGGAACGGAACAGGAGTTCCCCGCGTCTGTCCGGGCGGGGGATTTCACCGGGGCCCAGGGGTCCCGAGATGTCCCGAGGGGTCCTGTCGGGTTCCTCCCGCGCCATGCCTCATCATGGGGTCATCACACCGGAGCTCCGGGCTCCCATTTTTCCGAGGAGATACGCACCGCATGACCAAGCGTCACGGTTATGCCTTGCTGGCCGCGATCGTCGCTGTGATCGTCGCCATTTCGACCGCCATATACGTCGGAGTCGCCGCCGACGACGGCGGGGAGAACACGGCCGTGGTCGGCGGCCGGACCCCGCACAACTCGGCGGCCCCCGCGTCCGTCGGCACCTGGGTGGGCGCCTGGTCGGCGTCCCCCGCCGGATCGGAACCGGGCACCGAGGCGAACGGCATGGCGGGCCGCTCGGTACGCAACGTGGTGCACGTCGGCGTCGGCGGCACCGCGGCCCGGATCACCCTGTCCAACCTGTACGGGCAGCAGCCGCTCAGCATCACGCACGCCTCGGTCGCCGTCGCGGCCACCGCGAACAACGCCGCCGCTGCCGCCGACACGATGCGCCGCCTCACCTTCGGGGGCCGCCCCTCGGTGGTGGTGCCCGCCGGGCAGCAGGTCGTCAGCGACGCCGTACGGCTGCTGGTCCCGCACGGCAGCGACGTGCTGGTGACGACGTACTCGCCGACCCCGTCGGGGCCCGTCACCTACCACCCGCAGGCGCGGCAGATCTCGTACACCGCGGAGGGCGACCGCACGGAGGACGTCAGCGGGGTCGCGTACACCGGGCAGACGCCCTACTGGCGGTACCTGACCGCGCTCGACGTGCTGAGCAACGAGTCGCAGGGCACGGTCGTCGTCATCGGCGACTCGCTCACCGACGGTGTGACCTCCACGGTGGGCGAGAACCGGCGCTGGACCGACGTCCTCGGCGAGCGGCTGCACGCGGCCGGCTCCGACGGGCCCCGCTACAGCGTGGTCAACCAGGGCATCAGCGGCAACCGGGTCCTCACCAGCGGGCTCGGGCGGCCCGCCGAGAATCCGAGCGGGCTGGTCCGCTTCGACCGTGACGTGCTCGGCCGCACCAACGTCAAGGCGGTCGTGATCGCCCTCGGCGTCAACGACATCCTGCGGACGCCGAACCAGACCGACGCGAACCGGATCACCGCGGGGCTGCGTGAGCTGAGGCGGCAGGCGCATGCGCGGGGGCTGCGGGTGGTGGGGGCCACGCTCATGCCGTTCCAGGGGCACCGGGGGTACCGGCCGCATCTGGAGGACACGCGGCAGGCGGTCAACGCGCAGATCCGGGCGGGGAAGGTCTTCGACGATTACGCGGACTTCGACGAGGCGCTCCGCGATCCTTACAACCCGCGGCGGCTTCGGTCCGACTACGACTCGGGTGATCATCTCCACCCGAGCGACAAGGGCTACAAGCGGATGGCGGAGATCTTCGACCTCTCCACGCTGAAGGGTTCGGCCCCGGCCCAGCTCTAGCCCTGCCGGGCGGGGCTTGTACGTCACCCGCACCCCGGTGGGGGTTGCTCGCGCAGTTCCCCGCGCCCCTTAAAAGCTTGCGCGTCGGCCGCGGGCCGGTGGGGGCGGGCCGCGCAGTTCCCCGCGCCCCTTGAAAGCTCGTGCCTCGGCTGCGGGACGGTGGGGGTTGCTCGCGCCGTTCCCCGCGCCCCCAAGCAGGGACTACGCCCCTTCAGGGG
>NZ_JBHWZP010000562.1:0-3299 GCF_042728395.1 Streptomyces sp. NPDC060205 | reverse complement strand
GCGAATGCGACCGAGGAACTCCTGGCGGGGGTGTGGGCACAGGTCCTGGGTGTCGACCGGGTCGGGGCCCACGACAACTTCTTCGAACTCGGCGGCGACTCCGTCATCAGCATCCAGGCTGTGGCCAGGGCGCGGGAGCACGGCATCCATGTCACCGTCGCGCAGCTCTTCGACCACCAGACGGTGGCCGGCCTCGCCTCGGTGGCCGAGACGCAGAGCACAGCTCAGGCCGAACAGGGCCTGGTGACCGGTGACTTCGAGCTGTCCCCGATCCAGCGGTGGTTCTTCGCGCAGGGTCTGGACCGGCCGGACCACTTCAACCAGTCGATGCTCCTCGACGTCACCCGACCGGTGGACCCCGACCTGATGCGCGCCGCCGTGGCGGCCGTGCTCGTCCAGCACGACGCACTGAGGTCCCGGTTCGTCCGCGAGATCGAAGAGGGCGGCGAGGATGGCGGCACCTGGGTCGGCCGGATGACGGCCGCCGACGGGGCCGACAGCGTCCAGGTCATCCGGAGCTCCGGCCTGGACGACGAGGAGGAGTGGACGTTCCTGAACGCCCGCGGCAACGAGGCGCAGGCCGGCCTTGACCTGGCGGACGGCCCACTCCTGCGCATCGTGGTGTTCGACCGCGGTGACCGCGGACAACTGCTGTTCCTGGTGGCCCACCACCTGGTCGTGGACGCGGTGTCCCTGGCCGTGATCCTCGACGACCTGGCCTCCGCCCACGACCAGGTCGAGCGCGGGCTCCCCGTGAAGCTGCCGGCGAAGACGACCTCGTACATGAGCTGGACCCAGCGCCTGACGGAGCTGGCGGCGTCCGACGAACTCGCAGCGGAAGCCCCGTACTGGCTGGCCGCGGAGGCGGAGGGCGGCACGATGCCGCGTGACCGCGACGGCGCGAACACCCTTGCGTCCGTCCAGGAGCTATCGGTCACGCTCGGCGCCGAGCAGACCGAGCGCCTGCTGCGCGAGGTGCCGAGCGCGTACGGGACGCAGATCAACGACGTCCTCCTGAGCGTGCTGGGTACCGTGCTCACGGAATGGTGCCAGGCGCCGTCGGTGGTCGTGGACCTGGAGGGTCACGGCCGCGAGGACGTCGGAAGCGACATCGACATCTCGCGGACCGTCGGCTGGTTCACCAGCGTGTACCCCGTGGTCCTCGGCGGCACTTCCGGTGGATCCCCCGGGGACGGACTCCGCCGCACCAAGGAGTACCTGCGGGAGATTCCGCGCAAGGGCCAGGGCTACGGCCTCCTGCGTCACATGACGGACTGCGCCCTGGGGGCGGACGCTGAGTTCGCCTTCAACTACCTCGGCCAGACGAGCCAGGCGGTGGGCCGGGCCGACGGCTCCGGCAGCCGGTTCGCACCGACCGGCCGGGCGCTGGGTGACTCGCAGCAGGCGCAGGGGCTCCGCACCCACCTCATCGAGATCAACAGCCAGATCGCGCTGGGCCGGCTCGAACTGGTCTGGATGTACAGCGACCAGGTGCACGACCGTGCGACGGTGCTCCGGCTCGCGCAGCGCTACCTCAAGGTCCTTGAGGACCTCATCGAATACTGCTGCCGCCCCGAGGCCGGCGGATACACACCGTCCGACTTCCCCCTGGCCGACGTCGACCAGGGCCTGCTCGACCTCATACGACAGCGCTTCGACTCACCCGACCACACCGGTGAGATCGCCGACTCCGGAGGTGCGTGATGACGGCATTCGACGCGGCTGCAGGCCGACGAGGTCGGGCGATCGAGAACATCTACCCACTGACCGCACTGCAGCAGGGCATGCTCTTCCACACCGAGCTGGCCGACGAGCCCGGCATGTACTGGGTGCAGGACGGCATGCTCCTGGAGGGCGAGCTCGACCAGGGCGCCCTGCGCCGGGCGTGGGAGCTCATGTTCGCCCGGCACGAGGTGCTCCGCACCACCGTCGTACGCGAGGGCGCGGCGACGCCGCTCGCGGTGGTGTCCCGGTCTGTCCCGCTGCCGCTCCAGTTCATCGACGTCTCCCGCCTGGACGCAGCCGCCCGGCAGGAGGCGGTCGACTCCTACCTCACCTCCGACTGGGAGAGCGGCGCCGACTTCGACGCCCCGACCCTGGTACGGATCGCCGTCATCGCCCTCGCCGCTGACCGCCACCAGATGGTGTGGAGCTACCACCACATGCTCCTCGACGGCTGGAGCGCCCCCATGGTGGTGGCCGAGCTGATGGACGTCTACCGGGCGTTCCGCTCGGGCGGCGAGCCCCGGCTCCCGGCGCGCAGACCCTTCCGGGACTTCGTGGGCTGGGTGACCCGCCAAGACCTCGACGCCGCCCGTGCGTACTGGCGTGAGCGCCTCGCCGGCATCACCGAGGCGACGTCGCTGGGCATCGAGCACGCCACCGGTGACCAAGGCCCCGGCGAGGCCCTCGTACCGCTGTCCGCCGAGGTGGCCGGGACCGGACTCACCGAGTTCGCGCGCCGCCACCGACTCACACCGAACACCGTCGTGCAGGCCGCCTGGGCCGTCGTCATGTCCCTGTACTCGGGCGGCGACGACGTGATGTTCGGCGTCACCACGTCGGGCCGCGACGGCCAGCTCGACGGCATGGAGTCCATGGTCGGCATGCTGCTCAACACCACACCCGTCCGGATCCGCGTCGACCGCGACGAGCTCCTCACGACCTGGCTGACCCGCCTGCAGGATGAGCAGGTGCGGGCCCGCCAGTACGAGCACACCCCGCTGGTGACGATCGCGTCCTGCAGCGAACTGCCCGCCGGCAAGCCCCTGTTCAACAGCCTCTTCGTCTTCGAGAACTTCCCGGTCCAGGACCTGGAGGAGGAAGAGCGGAACGAGGCGGCGAGCGGCCTGCGCGCCGGGATGAACTACGGACGCGAGCAGGCCAACTACCCGCTGAGCGTGACCGCGAGCTCCGGCCGCGAGCTGCGGATCAAGCTGTCCTACGACCGCTCCCAGGTCGACGCCGACGCGATCGACCGGATGGCCGGCCACATCGCGCGCGTCCTGGAGTCGATCGTCGCCGACGCGGGTGTGCGCGTGGGCGAGCTGTCAGTTCTGTCCGCGGCCGAGCGTGAGCTGGTGCTGGAGGGGTGGAACGCGTCGTCGGTCGAGTCGCCGGCGGTGGGTGGGGTGCATGAGCTGATTGCCCGGCATGCGGTTGCGACTCCGGATGCGGTGGCTGTGGTGGTGGGTGGGGAGTCGGTGACGTATGGCGGGTTGATGGTGCGGGCGAGTCGTCTGGCGCATCAGCTGCGGTCGGTGGGTGTGGGTGCTGAGTCGGTGGTGGGGCTGTGTGTG
>NZ_JBHWZP010000561.1:0-3300 GCF_042728395.1 Streptomyces sp. NPDC060205 | reverse complement strand
TGGTGAGCGCGGGCACCGCCCGGAGCAGTTCGACGGTGAGGAAAGCGAAAGAGCTTGTTTCATTGCAGGAAGTTGAGAAGGAAGCCCCTTCATGGCCTCACCGTGATCAACGCTAGCACTCAGCCCGGGATCACGTCGCGCAGATTTTCCAGGGTCATGACCTTGGAGTCCGGGTGCAGGCCCTCGGGTCGTTCGATGCCGATGTACAGCACGGGCTCGTCCGGGACCGGTCCGCCGTCCCACAGGTCCACCACCGTGGCGTCACCGGACATCAGCTCCACCAGGTACCGCACCGTCAACTGCTCACGCTGCACCAGAGCACGTACGAGCTTGGCCACCGACACCTGGTTCTCCTCGACCCGGTTGGCGGACGAGATGCCCTTCAGGTACAGGTGCAGCCACTTCGCACGCCACCGCCCGTCGTCCTCCCGACGGAACACCAGCGGCAGCGCCACTCGGCCCGCGCCGCGCAGTTCCGACTTCATTCGCACCGTACGCGGCTCGAACGGCCGGCCCTTCTGCTCACCGTCTCGCAGCATGAAGCCGAAGAACGACTCGGCAGCCTCATCGAAGCCCTCGCCGGTGAAGATGTTGACCTGCGGAACGACGAGCGTGCTGCGTACCCGGCCCAATGACACGTTGATGAACTCCGAGGCTCCCTCGGGCGCTTCGGTGACATCTCCCGAGTGCTCGGCGCCGGCAACCGTGAGCGATGTGTAGGAGAGCCAGGATTGGGTGCTGTAATCGGCGTTGAGCAGCAGCGCCGAGAGGTCGTAGTCGGTCCGTCTCCCGGTCTCCTTCCAGTACACGAAGAACCGGAGCTGTTCGCCGTCGACCGTGGAGAGTGAACCGCGCGGCAGGACGCCGAGTCCCGCCGTGGTCGCCCTGCCGCTGAGCGGGAGCGCCACGTCGAGGACGTCGGGGTCGAGCAGCAGCCGGCGTGGCGCCGGGAGCCTGCGGCGCATCTCGGCGTCCAGTGCGCCGACCAGACGGTCGCGGTCGGCGGCGGGGACGGGCGGCCGAACGTCAGGGGTCACCCAGCCGCGACCGCGGCGGTTGATGAAGATGCGGGCTTCGCCGGTCTCCCGCTCCCGGTTGTGGAAGTGCTCGCGGACGGAGAGCACGACCCGACCGGAGACCTCGGGGGCGACCCGCACCGCGGCGGCCACCACCGCGTCCCGCGCCTCCTGGTCGACGGCGGTACGCAGCAGGAGGTCAAGCGAACGGAACAGCTTGCCGGGGGCGGACTGCAGCAGCCGCACCGCACCGAGGACGTCGTACTCGTCGAGCCGTTCCCCGACACGGCTGTCGAAGGACCGCGCCGGCTTCTCGCCGCGCGCCACCGCGAACACGTCGGCTGCGTACGGCCAGCGCGGGTACTCGTGCGGGTGCAGCCGCTCACCGAGCCGCTTGAACGGTTCCCGGTGGGCATGCACATCGGCCAGTTTGGCGGGGTTCGCCGCGATGACGGTGTCGAGACCCGCGAGCAGCGCACGGCGGTACGGACGCGACAGAGTACGGAACCGGGTCGGTTCCCGCAGTGTCACGTCGCCGCCCGACAGTGCGCAGGCCAGCCGGAGCACGTCGGTGACGGTGTCCAGCAGGAGGTCCGCACCGACGGCGAGACGGGCGGCGTTGACGGCCGCCCGGTTCTCCCGGACCGGGATCGACTCGGGCTGCGGGCCGAGCGCGCACCGCTCGGCGAGGGCCTTGAGGTCGAGCAGGTGCTCCTCGCCCAGGGGCGTCGGGGAGCCGGCCAGACCCAGGTACAGGCCTGTGAGTTCGTCGTCCAGGTCCCGGCCGAGGTGCAGGACCGTCACCCGGTCCCCCGCCGAGGCGATCAGCTCGTCCTGCGCCGCGAGCATCTCCTCGTAGGTGTGCTGGTAGCGGCCGTACGCAGGAAGGCTGAGCAGATCCAGTACCCCGTGCGTCAGCTGCTTCAGCACGCTCTCGCGCGACGTGTCGTCGGCGAGAGCCCTCGTCACGCACCGCATCCAGAATTCTTCGGTGTCCGGCACGTTCGCCGGGAAGTCGATGAAGTACGAGTTGTGTTTGACGTGGTCGCCCACCATCTCACTCACCGTGCGCAGTGTCCGCCTGGCGGTGTGGACGACAGCGGCCTCGGACAGTCCCGACAGCCGCTCCAGCAGCTGAGCGGACAACTTGAAGCCCACCGAGGCCAGCGCCGCGTCGAACTGCCGCGCCACGACCTCCCCTTGACCGGCGGAGCCCCGGGGAGAGGGAAGACGGTGAGTGTGCCGAATGACCAGTGCGTCGAAGTCGTGGGCCATTGAGGGATGATCGCAGAGATGTACGAACATACGCACAGGGGTTTTCGGGGCCGGCGCATCGCCCCGTGAGGCGAAGATCGTCTGATGCTTGATCGTGATCCGCTGGTGTGCAACCCCGTCCGGATCCCGGTTGTCTGAAGAACGCGCCGGAGGACGAGTCTCCGGCGTCTTGCAGTACAGAGATCGGGGATCAGGTGGGGAAGAAGCTCTGGAGAGCTGTCGTGGCCGGGGGCGCGGCCGCGGTGTTCACCGGTGTGGCCGCGGTACCGGCCGGCGCGGCCGAAGGCGGGGTCTCGTTCACCCGCGTCCAGGTGAACGGCGGCAAGCCGATCGTGATCGGCGTGTCGAAGGAGGTCGCGGTGCCCGCCTCCTTCCGGATGGCGACCACTCGCCAGTGGAAGTGGCCGGCGGTGTTCCTGTACCGCGGCAATGCGGACGAACGGCTGTGGCACGCCATCGAGACGAGTGACTGCGACAAGGTGAGCTCGGGCGTCTGCGACTTCACGGAGACGATGTTCTTCGACCCGAGCGAGTGGGACATGCGCAACAGCGAGGCCGGAGCATGGAAGGTCGCGGCCGAGGTGTATTTCCAGGGCGGCGGCGGTGACACCGATGACGAGGGCCTGACGGCCTACGTCAAGCGCAACTCCCGTCTGACGGTGAACGCCTCGCCCGAGCCGGTGACCAAGGGCAGCACGATCACCGTGACCGGAAAGGTCACGCGAGCCAACTGGGAGACCAGGAAGTACGTCTCCTACGCAGGCCGCCAGGTGACCCTGCAGTTCAAGCCCACCGGAGGCACCTACACCACGGTGAAGAAGGTGTACGCGAACGGCTCGGGCAATCTCAGGACGACCGTGAAGGCATCCAAGACCGGCACATGGCGCTGGGTGTACTACGGAAACACCACCACCGGACCGTCGACTTCGGCCGGGGACAACGTCGTGGTGAAGTGAGGTCCCCGGGCTGCCGCACGACCTGTTCGGCAGCCCGCCGGAGGGGCCTGTGC
>NZ_JBHWZP010000560.1:0-3337 GCF_042728395.1 Streptomyces sp. NPDC060205 | reverse complement strand
GGAGCGTGTTCGCGGCGGTGTCAGAGCTCTCATCCCCTCACAGCTTGCGCGACATCGAACGGCGTACTACGGTGGAACCACGTTCCATCATCGAACAACGTTCGTTCATCGAATCGCGTTCCACATCGGGCGTCGCCCGTCGTGCGGCGATGCTCTGGAAGGAGGCCGGCCATGATCGCGACCACCGAGCCCGCTATCTCCCGTACCTATCCGTCGCTCCGCGCGGCATGGATCCCGCTGGCCGCACTCTGTCTGGCCTTCTTCGTCGAAATGGTCGACAACACGCTGCTGTCGATCGCGTTGCCCACGATCGGCCGTGATCTGGGCAGTGGCACCACCGCCCTGCAATGGGTCACCGGCGCCTATTCGCTGACGTTCGGCGGGCTCCTGCTGACGGCGGGATCCATAGCCGATCGCTTCGGGCGCCGACGCGTGCTGCTGATCGGCCTCGCCGTGTTCGGCCTGCTGAGCCTGTGCGTCGTCGCCGTCGACTCCGCCGGGCAGCTCATCGCCCTGAGAGCCGGACTCGGCATCGCCGCCGCGGCCATGGCGCCCATCACCAACTCGCTCGTCTTCAGGCTGTTCGACGACCAGGCGCTGCGCATGCGCGCGATGACCCTGATGATCATCGTCGGCATGTCCGGGTTCGTGCTCGGTCCTCTGCTGGGTGGTACCGCGCTCGCCCACGCCGGCTGGCAGTGGCTGCTGCTCGTCAACGCGCCGATCGCCCTGATCGCCGCCATCGGCGTGCGACTCGGCGTCGCGGCCGACCGGCCCGACGACATGACCAAGGACCGGCTCGACCTGCCGGCCGCCGCGCTGAGCGTGCTCACCATCGGTCTGGCCTGCTACACGCTGACCAGCGGCGTCGAGCACGGCTGGCTCTCCACCACCACGATCCTGTCGAGCCTCGGCGCCGTGGCCGCGGGCGTCGCGTTCGTGTGGCACGAGCGCCGCAGCGAAGCACCCATGCTGGACCTCAAGATCTTTTACAGTGGAACTGTCCGCGGCGCGGCCATCGCGCAGATCGGTACGTCCATCGCGATGGCCGGTGTGATGTTCGGGCTCATCCTCCACTTCCAGTACGCCTACGGGTGGAGCCCCGTGCGAGCAGGGCTGGCGAACCTGCCGATCATCGTGACCATGATCGCCGCGACACCTCTGTCGGAATGGCTCGCGAAGAGGTTCGGTCACCGCATCGCCTGTCTGGTCGGCGCGGCCTGCCTGGCCGGCGCGCTGGCCGGTCTCGCCTGGGGCGTCGACCACGGGTACGCGGCCATCGCTGTGTGCATGGTCGTGATGACCATCGGGCTGCGTACCGTCATGACGATCTGCGCGATCGCCCTGGTCGAGGCGATGCCGGAAAACCGCACCTCGATCGGCACGGCCCTCAACGACACGGCTCAGGAGGTCGGCACCAGCGTGGGCACGGCCATGGTCGGCACCCTGATCGCCGCCCTGGTCACCACCCGGCTGCCCGCAGGCGTGTGGAGTGACAGCCTCGTGCACTCGTTCTTCCACGGCGAGCGGATCACCTACGCCGTACTGGCGGTGATCGTCGGCCTGGTCGCGGCGGGAGGCGCCGCCACCCTCACCGACTCGCACGCGGTGGAAGAGTCCGCCTGAGGGCGATTTCATGCGCCTTGCCGGAGCGGTGGTCCCGGTCACCGGCATCTCGGCCGGCATCGGCATCGGCATCGCGAAAAGCCGCCGCCGACGCTCCACCAACATCACCGACATGTCATCCGTCAGATGACAAATGTGTTGTCATCTATACGATGACAACCCGGGGGAGGAGCCTGTGACCGCGGTCGGCCGACCATCCGCGTCCAGCGGGGACGCACACAGATCGGCGCCTGCTGCAGCGGCGCATGCGCGAGCAACTCGCCGGGCACATCGCCGGACCCACCCGGCTCGCGGCCGAAGTGCACCCGGCGCGGACCCCGCTGCGCACCGCTCCGCATGCCACCGACGCTGCCGAGCTCATCGGGCCGTCGCGGGCATCCGTCCGCCACGGCCCGGTGCCGTACTTTCATGACGTTCCCGTTGAATCCCATGGAGAGGTTCCCGCATGGACAGCAGTGTCGAGACGCTGGAATTCCAGGCCGAGACACGCCAGTTGCTGCGACTGGTCATTCATTCGATCTACTCGAACAAGGACATCTTCCTGCGCGAGCTGATCTCGAACGCCTCGGACGCACTGGACAAGCTGCGGCTGGAATCGCTGACCGACTCCAGCCTCACCGAGGTCGACACCGCCGACCTGCACATCGCGCTGGAGGCCGACAAGGACGCCCGTACTCTGACCGTCCGTGACAACGGAATCGGCATGAGCCGGGACGATCTCGTGGACCTGATCGGCACGATCGCCAAGTCCGGCACCGCCGGCCTGATGGAGAAGATCAAGCAGTCCAAGGACGCCACCACGGCCGAGAGCCTGATCGGGCAGTTCGGTGTCGGCTTCTACTCCGCCTTCATGGTCGGCGACAAGGTCACGCTGCTCACCCGGCGGGCGGGCTCCGACACCGGCACCCGGTGGGAGTCCGACGGCGAGGGCGCCTACACGATCCAGAGCGTCGACGGCCTGCCCGTGGGCACCTCCGTCACCGTGCACCTCAAGTCGGCCGACAGCGAGGACGACCTGGCCGACTACCTGTCCGAGTCGAAGATCCGCCAGATCGTCAAGCGGTACTCGGACTTCATCCGCTGGCCGATCCGGATGGCCTCCGAGCGCACCGACACCGACGGATCAGCCGCCCCCGCGGTCGACACCCTCAACTCGATGAAGGCCCTGTGGGCCCGGCCGCGCGCCGAGGTCACCCAGGAGGAGTACAACGAGTTCTACAAGCAGCTCAGCCAGGACTGGCTCGACCCTGCCGAGACCATCCACATGCGTGCCGAAGGAACCTTCGAGTACGAGGCGCTCCTGTTCCTGCCCGCCCAGGCACCGTTCGACCTGTTCTCCCAGGAGACCAAGCGCGGGGTGCAGCTGTACGTCAAGCGCGTGTTCATCATGGACGACTGCGAAGCGCTGATGCCGAACTACCTGCGCTTCGTCAAGGGCGTCGTCGACGCCCACGACCTGTCGTTGAACATCTCCCGCGAGATCCTGCAGCAGGACCGCCAGATCCGCGGCGTACGCCGACGCCTGGTCAAGAAGGTCCTCGGCGCGATCAAGACCATGCAGGCGAACGACGGCGAGCGCTACACGAAGCTCTGGGCGCAGTTCGGACGGGTGCTGAAAGAAGGGCTGATCGAGGACACGGACAACACCGAGGCGCTGCTGGAACTGGTGTCGGCCGCTTCCACGAACGACCCGGAGAAGACCACCACCCTG
>NZ_JBHWZP010000559.1:0-3387 GCF_042728395.1 Streptomyces sp. NPDC060205 | reverse complement strand
GCTCCGCCACCGGCTCCGCCACCGGCTCCGCCACCGGCTCCGCCACCGGCTCCGCCACCGGCTCCGCCACCGGCTCCGCCACCGGCTCCGCCACCGGCTCCGCCACCAGCCCCGCGCCCGGTCCCGGGCCCGGCTCCGCGCCGGGGGTCGCGCCCGGCCCCGCGCCCGGCTCCGTGCCGGACGGTGGGCCCGGCGGTGCGCCCGGCCCTGCGCCGGGGGCCGCGCCAGGGACCTCGGAGGATCTCGCGCCGGGGTCCGTGGAAGGGCTCCCGCCAGGTGTCGTGCCGGGCAGCGGGCCGGGGCTTGCCGTGGTTTCCGGGGTGGGGGGCGTGGCGGGTGCCGGCGGTGGGGGGCGGGAAGCGGTGTCCGCCGTGGAGCGGCAGAGTGCTCTCGTCATAGAAGTGTCCGATCACCATCCCGAACGGGTCGTGCGGGACGACGGCGGCGGGCGGTCGCACGACGCCGTCGAGTACGGGCGCGGGCTGCGGCTCGTGTCCGCGCTCTCCGACGCCTGGGGCATCACGTATCGCACCGGGACGAAAACCGTGTGGGCGCGGCTGCCCTCGGAGACCATTCCGACCGCCGAGGCCGCGGAGGCCTACGAGGGCGAGCACGCGCTGCGGCGCGGGCAGCGGGCCGCCGAGATCCTCGCCCCCGCACCCCGGCGCGGCGTCCAGGACCAGGACTGGCTCAACCGCGGCGCCCTCTCCTTCCTCGCCGAGGCCTCCGACCTGCTCGGCGGGCAGCTCGACGAGGACCTGGTCGCCGCCCTCACCGGACAACTGGTCGTGCCGAGGCTCGCCGACTGGTGCGCGGTGTGGCTGGAGGACGAGGCGCCGGGCCGCGCCGACGGAGGCCTCGTCGGCGGACCGCGTCTCGCCCGCGTCTGGCACGGCAGCGAGAACCGCATGGAGGAGCTGCGCCGGCTCCTGGAGAAGGACCCGCCCGAACTGCCCGACTCCGCGCGCTCCGGGCCCGTACCGATGCCCTGGCCCGCCGAGGCCCTGGGCGCGAAGGCGGAGGACGGATCGGCCCTCGCGTTCCGGCTGATCGCGGGCGGCAGACCGCTCGGCACCCTCGTCATCGGGCGGGCCGGACAGGACCACTTCCCCGACGAGATCACCGGACTCGTCGAGGACCTCAGCCGCCGCGTCGCGCTGGCCATCGGAGCGGCCCGCCAGTACGCCCGCCAGGCCACCATCAGCCGCGTACTGCAGCGCGGCCTGCTGCCCGGGGCGGTCGCCGAGATCCCCGGGGTGCGCAGCGCGCTCGTCTACGAGCCCTGCGACAAGGGCGGACCGAGCGGCGACTTCTACGACCTCTTCCCCGCCGGCGACGGACGCTGGTGCTTCGCCCTCGGCGACGTCCAGGGCAAAGGGCCCGAGGCGGCCGTCGTCATCGGCCTCGCCCGGCCCTGGCTGCGCCTGCTGGCCCGCGAGGGGTACGCGGTGCCGGACGTCCTGGACCGGCTCAACCAGCTCCTCCTCGACGACGCCACCGAGACCGCGGACGCGGCGGCCCGCGCCCTGGTGGCGGACGGCGGCCGGGGGCTCGCCGACGAGGGCCCGCAGAACCGGTTTCTCTCCCTCCTCTACGGCGAGCTGGTCCCCGTCGAGGGCGGGGTGCGCTGCACGCTGGCCTCCGCCGGACACCCGCTGCCGCTGCTCCTCCAGCCCTCCGGGGAGGTCCGCGAGGTCGCCCAGCCGCAGACCCTCCTAGGGGTCTTCGAGGACGCCGGCTACGGCTGCGGGACCTTCGAGCTGCGGCCGGGCGACAGCATCCTGTGCGTCACGGACGGCGTCACGGAGCGCCGCAACGGACACCGGCAGTTCGACGACGAGGACGGACTGGTCGCCGCACTCACCGGCTGCGCGGGGCTGAACGCCGATCTGATCGCCGAGCGCATCCGGCGGCTGGTGCACGAGTTCGGCGGCAAGCCGCCCGAGGACGACCTGGCGCTGCTGGTGCTGCAGGCCGAGTAGGCGGACCCGGCGCCAGGCGGGGGCGCGCATGCGTGCGTACGGGCACGTCCGCGCGTGCGGGACAATGGAGGACATGCCTTCCGCACTTCCCGACGGCGAGCCCGTCCCCGACGACGGGGCGCTGCCCGCGCACGCCCTGGCCGACGCGGCCGACCGCCCGCTCGGGTTCTACCTGCACGTCCCGTACTGCGCGACGCGCTGCGGCTACTGCGACTTCAACACGTACACGGCCACGGAGCTGCGCGGCTCGGGGGGCGTGCTGGCCTCCCGCGACAACTACGCCGAGACCCTGATCGACGAGGTCCGCCTCGCCCGCAAGGTCCTCGGTGACGACCCGCGGCCCGTCCGCACGGTCTTCGTCGGCGGCGGTACGCCCACCCTGCTGGCCGCCGACGATCTCGTACGGATGCTGGGAGCCGTCCGGGACGAGTTCGGGCTCGCGGACGACGCGGAAATCACCACGGAGGCGAATCCGGAGTCGGTCGACCCGGCGTACCTGGCCACGCTCCGGGCCGGCGGGTTCAACCGGATCTCCTTCGGCATGCAGAGCGCCCGCAAGCACGTGCTGCAGATCCTCGACCGCACCCACACCCCCGGCCGGCCCGAGGCCTGCGTCGCCGAGGCCCGCGCGGCCGGCTTCGACCATGTGAACCTCGACCTCATCTACGGCACCCCCGGCGAGGGCGACGACGACTGGCGGGCCTCCCTCGACGCGGCGATCGGTGCCGGGCCCGACCACGTGTCGGCGTACGCGCTGATCGTCGAGGAGGGGACGCAGCTCGCCCGGCGCATCCGGCGCGGCGAGGTGCCGATGACCGACGACGACGTCCACGCGGACCGCTACCTGATGGCCGAGGATCGTCTGTCGCAGGCGGGGTTCTCCTGGTACGAGGTCTCCAACTGGGCCACCTCGGAGGCCGGGCGGTGCCTCCACAACGAGCTGTACTGGCGCGGGGCCGACTGGTGGGGGGCCGGGCCCGGGGCGCACAGCCATGTGGGCGGGGTGCGGTGGTGGAACGTCAAGCATCCTGGCGCGTATGCGGGGGCGCTCGCGGGTGGGCGGTCGCCCGGGGCCGGGCGGGAGCTGCTCTCGGAGGAGGACCGGCGGGTCGAGCGGATTCTGCTGGAGCTGCGGTTGTCGGACGGGTGTCCGTTGTCGCTGCTGCGGGCTGATGGGCTGGCGGCGGCTTCGCGTGCGCTGGCTGGGGGGTTGTTGGAGGCGGGGCCGTTCGGGGAGGGGCGGGCCGTACTCACCCTCCGGGGGCGGTTGCTGGCGGACGGGGTGGTGCGGGACCTGGTGGACTAGGGGCGTTTTCTCGCCCCCGCCGCCCCTACCCTTCCCGTCACTGACTCGGGGGCGCTGCCCCCGAACCCCCGGTCCTCAAACGCCGGACGGGCTGGAGAT
>NZ_JBHWZP010000558.1:0-3435 GCF_042728395.1 Streptomyces sp. NPDC060205 | reverse complement strand
GCGGCGGGGGCGAGAAAACGCCCCTGCCGCCCCCTTACCCATCCGTCAGGGTGAAGCCGGTGGATACAGCGCGCGGGGCAGCTGCGAGGCCGCCGCCGCGTCCAGCAGCCACAGCGTGCGAGCGCGCCCCTGCGCCCCGGCGGCCGGCGCCTGGATCTCACCCGCGCCGGACAGCGCGATCGCCGCGGCCTCCGCCTTGTCCTCGCCCGCCGCGAGCAACCACACCTCCCGCGCCGCCCGGATCGCGGGCAGCGTGAGCGTGACCCGCACGGGCGGCGGCTTCGGCGCGCCGCGCACGCCCACCACCGTCCGCTCGGTCTCACGGACGGCGGGCAGTTCCGGGAACAGCGACGCCACGTGCGTGTCCGGCCCGACGCCCAGCATCAGCACGTCGAAGGACGGGACGGACGCGTGGCTCTCCGGCCCGGCGGCCGACGCGAGTTCGGCCGCGTAGGCCTCCGCCGCCGCCTCCACGTCCGCGCCCCAGGGCCCGTCCGACGCGGGCATGGCGTGCACGCGCTTCGGGTCCAGCGGTACCGCGTCGAGGAGCGCCTCGCGGGCCTGGGTGACGTTCCGCTCGGGGTCGCCCTCGGGCAGGAACCGCTCGTCGCCCCACCACAGGTCGAGCCGGCTCCAGTCGACGGCGTCCCGGGCGGGCGCCGCCGCGAGCGCGGCCAGCAGGCCGTTGCCGTTGCGGCCACCGGTCAGTACGACCGAGGCGTGACCGCGCGAGGCCTGCGCGTCCACGACTTTGGTGATGAGCCGGGCCGCGGCGGCCTGGGCCATCAGTTCCTTGTCGCGGTGGACGACCAGCTGGGGAGTGCTCACTGCGGGTCCGCCTTCTTGACCGGGGGCATCTGGGCGGGGGTGGGGCGCCCCGGATCTCCCTCACCCGCTGATGCCGATGCCGGTGTGGAAGCGGATGCCGACGCCCCGGCCGCCTTCGCGGCCGGTTCCGAGCTGTCGTGCACCGGACGGACCGGGAGTTCCCCCGGCGTCCACGTCGCCGCCTCGGGCCGCTGCGAGGCCGACTGGATGCCGCCCAGCCGGTCCACCCCGAACCGCAGCGCGGACGCGTACGTGTCGTCCGGGTCGAGCCGGCGCAGCTCCTCCGCGAGCAGCTCGGACGTCTCGCGGCGCTTGAGCGCCACCGCGCGGTCCGGCTGGCCGGGCAGGGCCAGGGTGGCCATCGCGCCGTCCGAGCGGTGCAGGGTGATGGGACCGCCGGTCGTCTCCAGGCGGACCTGGGTCAGCCCGGGACCGGCGGACACGGCACGGCGTACGTGCACGTGGAGGCGGTCGGCGAGCCACATGGCCAGCAGCTCGACGCTCGGGTTGGCCTCCTCGCCCGCCACCTCGACGGAGACCACCTCGCAGTCGACCTGGTCGAGGGCGGCGGCCAGCATGGAGCGCCACGGGGTGATCCGGGCCCACGACAGGTCGGTGTCGCCCGGCTCGTAGCTCTCGGCGCGGGCCTTCAGCTCCTCGACGGGCTTCTCCGCCGCGTAGCTGTCGGTGACCCGGCGCTGGCCGAGCGCGCCCAGCGGGTCGCCCGCCGGATCGCGGGGCGCGTCCACCGACCACCAGACGACGACCGGCGCGTCGGGGAGCAGCAGGGGCAGGACGACGGACTGGGCGTGGTCCGAGACCTCGCCGTACAGCCGAAGGATCACCGTCTCGCCGGTGCCCGCGTCCGCGCCGACCCGTACCTCGGCGTCCAGGCGCGACTTGGTGCGGTCGCGGGGCGAGCGCGAGACGCGCTTGATGACGACGAGGGTGCGCGAGGGGTGTTCGAGCGAGGCGTCGTTGGCGGCCTTCAGGGCGTCGTAGGCGTTCTCCTCGTCGGTGACGATGACGAGGGTGAGCACCATGCCGACGGCCGGGGTGCCGATGGCCCGGCGGCCCTTCACGAGCGCCTTGTTGATCTTGCTGGCCGTGGTGTCCGTGAGATCTATCTTCATGGCCGACGCCAGCTCCGTCCGTCTCGCTTGAGCATTTCGTCGGCCTCGACGGGCCCCCACGTGCCCGACTGGTACTGCGCGGGCCTGCCGTGCTTGTCCCAGTACTCCTCGATCGGGTCGAGGATCTTCCAGGACAGCTCGACCTCCTCGGTGCGCGGGAAGAGGTTCGAGTCGCCGAGGAGGACGTCGAGGATCAGCCTCTCGTACGCCTCGGGGCTCGACTCCGTGAACGACTCGCCGTACGCGAAGTCCATCGACACGTCCCGGATCTCCATGGAGGTGCCGGGCACCTTGGAGCCGAAGCGGACCGTGATGCCCTCGTCGGGCTGGACGCGGATGACGATCGCGTTCTGGCCCAGCTCCTCCGTCGCCGTGTGGTCGAAGGGGGAGTGCGGGGCGCGCTGGAAGACCACCGCGATCTCGGTGACGCGGCGGCCGAGCCGCTTGCCGGTGCGCAGGTAGAAGGGGACGCCCGCCCAGCGGCGGTTGTCCACCTCCACCTTGATCGCCGCGTACGTGTCGGTCTTCGACTGGGGGTCGATGCCGTCTTCCTGGAGGTAGCCGACGGCCTTCTCGCCGCCCTGCCAGCCCTCGGCGTACTGGCCGCGGACCGTGTTCGCGCCCAGGTCGCCGGGCAGCTTCACCGCGCCGAGCACCTTGGTCTTCTCCGCGGCGAGCGCGTCCGCGTCGAAGGAGGAGGGCTCCTCCATGGCCGTCAGGGCCATCAGCTGGAGCAGGTGGTTCTGGATGACGTCACGGGCGGCGCCGATGCCGTCGTAGTAGCCGGCCCGGCCGCCGATGCCGATGTCCTCGGCCATCGTGATCTGCACGTGGTCCACGTACGACCGGTTCCAGATCGGCTCGAACATCTGGTTCGCGAAGCGCAGCGCCAGGATGTTCTGGACCGTCTCCTTGCCCAGGTAGTGGTCGATGCGGAAGACCTGGTCCGGGGCGAAGACCTCTTCGACGGTGGTGTTGAGGTCCTCGGCCGACTTGAGGTCGTGGCCGAACGGCTTCTCGATGACCGCGCGCCGCCAGGAGCCGCCCGTCTGGTCGGCGAGGCCGTGCTTCTTCAGCTGCTGGATGACCACCGGGAACGCGCCCGGCGGCACGGACAGGTAGAAGGCGAAGTTGCCGCCCGTGCCCTGCGCCTTGTCCAGCTCGCCGATCGTCTCGCGCAGCCGCTCGAACGCGTCGTCGTCGTCGAAGGTGCCCTGGACGAAGCGCATCCCCTGGATGAGCTGCTGCCAGACCTCCTCACGGAACGGCGTACGGGCGTGTTCCTTGACGGCGTCGTGGACCTCCTGGGCGAAGTCCTCGTTCGCCCACTCGCGGCGCGCGAAGCCGACGAGGGAGAAGCCCGGCGGCAGCAGGCCGCGGTTGGCAAGGTCATAAACAGCAGGCATGAGCTTTTTACGGGACAAATCGCCCGTGACCCCGAAGATGACGAGGCCCGACGGCCCCGCGATACGCG
>NZ_JBHWZP010000557.1:0-3460 GCF_042728395.1 Streptomyces sp. NPDC060205 | reverse complement strand
CGGCGGACCCGTCGACGCCGCGGCCTTCGCCGCGGCGGCCGACGCCGAACTGGCGGCCGCCCGGCCGCTGCCGCACAACGGATACAAGGTGACACTCATGCGCAACCTCGTCGTCGCCGTACTGAGCGAACTCGCCGAGGAGGCCGCCCGATGACCACCACCACGACCGGAATCAGGGCGGTACCGGCCGTCGGCGCTGCGCACACCCGCGTGGAGGGCCGCGACAAGGTCACCGGAGCGGCCCGCTACGCGGCCGAGATCCCCTTCACCGAACTGGCCCACGGCTGGCTGGTGCTGTCCACGGTCACCCGGGGCCGCGTCAGCTCGGTGGAGGACGGCCCGGTCCTGGACATGCCGGGCGTCCTCGCCGTCCTGCACCACGGGAACGCCCCGCGCGTCGACACCGACTACGTCGGCATGCTGGGCATGCCGCCGGACCCGACCATCGCCGTCTTCCAGCACGACCGGGTGCCGCACGCGGGCTGGCCCGTGGCGCTGGTCGTCGCCGAGACCTCCGAGCAGGCCAGGGAGGCCGCCGAAGCACTGGTGGTGCACTACGAGGAGGAGGCGCACGACGTCACCTTCGCCGGAGAACACCCCGACGCGTACTCCGTTCCCGGCCCCGGCGGCCCCGCGGTGACGGAGAAGGGCGACCTCGAAGCCGAACTGGCCGCGTCCGCCGCCGTCCTGGACGCCGAGTACACCACGCCCGAAGAGCACCACAACTCGATGGAGCCCCACGCGGCGACCGCCCTGTGGGACGGCGGCCGTCTTGAGGTCGTGGACTCCAACCAGGGCACGATCTGGGTCGCGGCCGAACTCGCCAGCCTCTTCTCGCTCGACCCGGCCTCGGTGCACGTGCGCTCCGAGCACGTCGGCGGCGGCTTCGGCAGCAAGGGCGTCCGCGCCCACCAGGTCGCCGCGGTGATGGCCGCGACGATCCTGTCGCGCCCCGTGCGGGTCGTCATGACCCGCCGTCAGATGTTCTCGCTCGCCGGCTACCGCAGCCCCACGACCCAGCGGGTCCGGCTCGGCGCCGACGCCGAAGGACGGCTGCTTGCGCTGGAGCACAGCTGCCTGAGCCTGACCTCCACCGTGCACGAGTTCATCGAGTCGGGCGCCGGTGTGGCCCGCGTGATGTACGACGCCCCCGCCCACCACACCGCCAACCGCGTCGTACGGCTCGATGTGCCGAGCCCGACGTTCATGCGCGCCCCCGGCGAGGCGCCCGGCTCGTTCGCGCTGGAGTCCGCCCTCGACGAACTCGCCGAGAAGCTGGGCATCGACCCGATCGAGCTGCGCACGCGCAACGAACCCGAGGTGGGTCCGGTCTCCGGGCTGCCGTTCAGCACCCGCAACCTCCCCGCCTGCTTCGAGGAGGGCGCCCGCCGGTTCGGCTGGGCCGACCGGGACCCGCGTCCGGGCGTGCGCCGGGAAGGCCGCTGGCTGATCGGCACCGGCACGGCGGCGGCCTCCTTCTTCGTGGGCGCGATGCCGTCCACGGCCGCCGCGACCGCGGAGGCCGACGGCACCTTCACGGTACGGATCAACGCGGCGGACATCGGAACGGGCGCCCGCACGGCGCTCACCCTGATCGCCGCCGACGCCCTTGAGGTGCCGACCGACCGGGTGCACGTGCGGATCGGCGACAGCGACTTCGGCCCGGCGATGATCGCCGGCGGGTCGATGGGCACCCGCTCCTGGGCCTGGGCGGTCACGGCCGCTGCCGCTGAACTGCGGGAGCGGCTCGCCCTGAGCGACGGCATCCCGCCGGAGGGCATCACCGTCCGGTCCGACACCACCGCCGCCGTCGGGGCCCTCGCACAGAAGGAACGGCACTCCTTCGGGGCGCAGTTCGCCGAGGTCGCCGTGGACGTGAGCACCGGCGAGGTGCGTGTGCGCCGCATGCTCGGCATGTTCGCCGCCGGGCGGATCATCAACCCGCTCACGGCCCGCGGTCAGCTCACCGGCGGGATGATCTGGGGCATCTCCATGGCCCTGCACGAGGAGGCGGTCAGGGACCGGAACACCGGCGCCCTGTACGGCGCCGACCTCGCGGGCTACCACGTCGCCTCGAACGCCGACGTGCCGCTCGTCGAGGCGGACTGGGTCGACGACCCGGACCCGGACGACCCGGTCGGGATCAAGGGCATCGGCGAGATCGGCATCGTGGGCGCCGCGGCGGCGATCGCCAACGCGGTCTGGCACGCGACCGGTGTACGCCACCGCAACCTGCCCATCCGGCCGGACCGCGTCATCACGGCGGGAACGCATGTTTGACATCGCCGACGAGCTGACCCGCTGGGTCGAGGAGGGCCGTGAGTTCGCCGTGGCCACCGTGGTGGCCGTCGGCGGCAGCGCACCGCGCGGCCCGGGCGCGGCCCTCGCCGTCGACAGCGAGGGCACGGTCATCGGCTCGGTCTCCGGCGGCTGCGTGGAAGGAGCGGTGTACGACCTGTGCGTGCAGGCGCTCCAGGACGGCGGGAGCGTCCTCGAACGGTTCGGCTACAGCGACGAGGACGCCTTCGCGGTGGGTCTGACCTGCGGCGGGGTGCTCGACATCATGATCACCCCGGTCGCCGCCGAGGCACCGGTCCGTGAGCTGTTCCGCTCGGCGCTGTCGGCCGTCACCTCGGGCGAACCCAGGGCACTCGCCCGGGTCGTCCGGGGCCCGGCCGAACTCCTCGGCAGGGCCCTGCTGGTGCACCCCGACGGGACGTACGAGGGGTCGTACGGCAACGGCTCCGCGGAGCTGGACCGGACGGCGGCGGCCGAGGCGCGGGCGATGCTGGACGGCGGACGCACCGGCACCCTCGACCTCTCGGAGGACGGCAGCAACTGCCCCGGCGGGCTCACCCTGCTCGTCGAGTCGAACGTGCCGCCGCCGCGGATGATCGTGTTCGGTGCGATCGACTTCGCGGCGGCGCTCGTACGGGCCGGCAAGTTCCTCGGCTACCACGTGACGGTCTGCGACGCCCGTCCCGTGTTCGCCACCCGGGCCCGCTTCCCCGAGGCCGACGACCTGGTCGTCGACTGGCCGCACCGCTATCTGCGGGGCACCGCGACCGACGGGCGCACGGTGCTGTGCGTGCTCACCCACGACGCCAAGTTCGACATCCCCCTGCTGGAGCAGGCCCTGCGGATGCCGGTCGCGTTCGTCGGGGCGATGGGCTCGCGCCGCACCCACGCGGACCGTGACCGGCGGCTGCGCGAAGTGGGCCTGACCGAGGCCGAGCTGGCGCGGCTGCGGTCGCCGATCGGCCTCGACCTCGGCGCCCGTACGCCCGAGGAGACCGCTCTGTCCATCGCGGCCGAGATCGTCGCGGCCCGGCGCGGCGGAACGGGCGCGCCCCTCACGGGGACACGCACCCCGATCCACCGCGACGGCGTGCGGCGGGACGCGACGGAGGCCGCGGAGGCCGCCTGAGGACCGGGAACGGGGCCCGGCCGTCGATCATGA
>NZ_JBHWZP010000556.1:0-3519 GCF_042728395.1 Streptomyces sp. NPDC060205 | reverse complement strand
GACGACGCCACCAACGCCAGACCCGCCACCGTCTGATGATCGAACAACTGCGCCACCGACACATGAACACCCAGCTCACGCGCCCGAGCCACCACACGGATACTCACAATCGAGTCCCCGCCAAGCTCAAAGAAGTTGTCCTCGACCCCCACCCGCTCCACACCCAGAACCTGAGCCCACACCCCCGCCAACACCCGCTCCACTTCGGAACGCGGCGCCACGAACTCCCCCGCCACACCCACCCACGCCCTGTCGGGATCGGGCAGAGCGGCACGGTCGAGCTTCCCGTTCGGCGTCAGCGGCAGATCCGTAAGCTCCACGAAGGCCGACGGAATCATGTACGTCGGCAAGGACTGCTGCAGGTGGTCCCGCAGATCGCCGACGGCGGGGATGCCCTCGGCCTGGGACTGAGGAACGACATACGCAACGAGGCGCTGCTCGTTCCCGGTCCCGAAGGGGGTCACCGCGGCGGTGCGTACGGCGGGGTGGGTGGCCAGCGCCGAGACGATCTCACCGGGCTCGACACGGAACCCGCGCAGTTTGACCTGGTCGTCCGCCCGGCCCAGAAACTCCAGCTCCCCGCCCGGCAGCGAGCGCACCCGGTCGCCCGACCGGTACATACGGCTGCCGTCGGCGGCGAAGGGGTCGGCGATGAAGCGTTCGGCGCTGAGCGCGGACCGGTCGAGGTAGCCGCGGGCCACCCCCGTACCGGCGATGTGCAGCTCACCGGCCACACCGACGGGGACGGGCCGCAGCTGATCATCCAGGACGTAGGCGCGGGTGTTGGCCATCGGTGCGCCGATCGACGGCACGCCCTCACCGTCGGGGTCGAGGACGGCCATACTCGCGCACACCGTCGCCTCGGTCGGACCATACGCGTTCAGGAGCCGGTACTCGCGGCGCCAGCGTGCCGCAGCAGTCTCCTCCAGCCGCTCGCCCGCCGTGACGAGAGTCCGCAGACCGGCCAGGTCGGCCGGCTCCAGCACGGACAGCAGCGACGGCGGCAACGTCGCCACCCGCACGTCCTTCTCCCGAACGAGCGCGGCCAGCGCCCGCGGCTCACCGCGCTCCTGCCCGGTGGCCACCACCAGCCGGCCACCGGTCGCCAACGTCACCACGACCTCGGACACCGCAGCATCGAAACCGAACGGAGCGAACTGCAGCACCCCATCGCCTTCACCGACCCCGAACACACGAGCCTGCGCCAGCGCCAGGTTCACCACACCCCGATGCGCGACCTGCACACCCTTCGGACGGCCCGTCGAACCCGACGTATAGATCACATACGCCAGCTGGTCGGGATACGTCGTCACCTCGGGCGCACTCGCCGGAAGCTCCGCCAGCGCGGCCACGACCGCCGGCTCGTCCAGTCTGATCACGGTCTCCGCCCCGAGACCCTCCGCTGTCGTGCCCGCGCAGACGAGCACCTTGGCGCCACTGTCGGCGAGCATGAACTCCAGGCGCTCGTCCGGGTATTCGGGGTCGAGCGGCAGATAGGCGGCGCCCGCCTGCCAGACCGCCAGCGCGGCCACGACCATGTCGATGCCACGCGGCAGGCACAGGGCCACCACGGTGTCCGCACCGGCGCCGACGGCGCGCAGATGGTGGGCCAGACGGTTCGCGCGCGCCAGAAGGTCCCCGTACTTCAGGAAGGCCTCGCCGCACACCACTGCCACGGCGTCCGGGTGCTCAGCGGCGCGTGCCGCGATCAGTTCGTGCACGCCGCCCACCGCGGGCAGCGGCTCGGCCGTGTCGTTGCGCTCGTGCAGCAGCCGGGACCGTTCGGGCTCGGTCAGCACCGGCAGGTCGTCGATCAGCCGGCCCGCGTCCTCGGCGACGGCGTCGAGAAGGGTGACCAGGTTGCCTGCCATCCGCTCGATCGTGGTCGGGTCGAACAGCTCGCTGCTGTACTGGAACTCTCCCGAAAGCTCGTCGCCCGAGGCTCCCAGCGTGAGCACCAGGTCGAACCGCACCGGCAGCGTGTCCGGCGCGGGCCCCTGCGGCTCGGCGGCGTTCTCGGGCTCGCGCGCGGCGTCGGGCTCGCCGGACGGGCCGTTGTCGTAGTCGAAGAGGACCTGGAAGAGCGGGCTGCGCGAGCGGTCGCGCTCGGTCACGAGCTCGTCCACGAGTTGCTCGAAGGGCACGTCCTGGTGGGCGTACGCACCGAGTGCGGTTTCCCTTACCCGGGCGAGGAGTTCGGCGAAGGTCGGGTCGCCGGACAGGTCCGTGCGCATGACGAGGGTGTTGACGAAGAAGCCGATGAGGTTCTCGGTCTCGGCCCGGTTGCGGTTCGCGATCGGCGTGCCGACGACCACGTCATCGGTTCCTGCGTAGCGTCCCAGCAGCACGTTGAAGGCCGCGAGCAGGGTCATCGACATGGTGGCGCCGGCCTCGCGGGAGAAGGCTCGCAGCCGCTGCGCCGTCTGCGCGGGCACGCGGAACTCGGCGAAACCGCCGTCGGTGGAGCGGATCGCGGGGCGCGGGCGGTCGGTGGGCAGTTCCAGTGTCGACAGGCCGCCGAGCCGGTCGCGCCAGTAACCGAGTTGGGCGTCGAGCACGTCGCCGGACAGCCACTGCCGCTGCCAGACGGCGAAGTCCGCGTACTGCACGGCCAGCGGCGGCAGCGGGTCGGGTTCGCCTGCGCGGAAAGCCTCGTACAGCGCCACCAGCTCGCGCCGCAGGACCCGCCCCGACCATTCGTCCGACACCACGTGATGCATCGACAGCGCGAGCACGTGCTCCTGCGCCGCCACCCTCACCAGGGTCGCACGCAGCAGCGGCCCCTGAGCCAGGTCGAACGGCACGCGCGCGTCGGAGGCCACCACGGCCCGCACAGCCGCCACCGGGTCCGCTCCGGCCGATACCTCCACGATCCGGAGGTCGAACGGCGCGGGCTCGTCGATGACCTGGTGCGCTACGCCGTCCGCGTCCGCCACGAGTCGGGTACGCAGCACCTCGTGCCGCGCCACCACACCACCCAGCGCCGCACGCAACGCCGCCACGTCGATGTCGTCGTCCCAGCGGACGGACGTCGCCAGGTTGTACTCGGACGAACCCGGTTCCAGCTGGTCGAGGAACCACAGGCGCTGCTGGCCGAAGGAGAGCGGCAGGGCCTGGTCGCGGCCCACGGCCACGATCGGAGGGGCCACGGCGGTGGTGCCGGCGCCTTCGATCACGGCGGCGAACTGGCGCACGGTCGGCTCGTCGAAGAGCGCCGACAGCAGCACCTCAACACCGAACACCTCGCGAATGCGGGAGATCACCTGGGTGGCGAGGAGGGAGTGGCCACCCAGCTCGAAGAAGTTGTCGTCCGCGCCTATCTCGTCGATGCCCAGAACCTGCGCCCACACCTCGGCCAGGATCTGCTCCACCTCGGTCCGGGGCGCGACAAAGCCCGACTGGTCCTGGAGCACGCTGTCGGGAACGGGCAGGGCGGCGTGGTTGAGTTTGCCGTTCGCGGTCAACGGCAGTTCGCTCAGTTCCACGAAAACCGACGGAACCATGTACTCCGGCAGCCGG
>NZ_JBHWZP010000555.1:0-3550 GCF_042728395.1 Streptomyces sp. NPDC060205 | reverse complement strand
CCTCCGAGGAGGTGCGGGCCGTCGCCGTGGAGCTGCTCGACGTCACTTGTCGGTGTCGTCCTTCTTCTCGTCGTCGCCTTCGCCCTCGATCACGGGGATGAGGGAGAGCTTGCCGCGGGAGTCGATCTCGGCGATCTCGACCTGGACCTTGGAGCCCACGCCGACGACGTCCTCGACGTTCTCCACGCGCTTGCCGCCGGCGAGCTTGCGGATCTGCGAGATGTGCAGCAGTCCGTCCTTGCCCGGGAGCAGCGACACGAACGCACCGAAGGTCGTCGTCTTCACGACGGTGCCCAGGTAGCGCTCGCCGACCTCCGGCATGGTCGGGTTGGCGATCGAGTTGATCGTGGCGCGCGCGGCCTCGGCCTGCGAGCCCTGCTGGGCACCGATGTAGATGGTGCCGTCGTCCTCGATCGTGATGTCGGCGCCGGTGTCCTCCTGGATCTGGTTGATCATCTTGCCCTTCGGGCCGATGACCTCACCGATCTTGTCCACGGGGATCTTGACCGTGATGATCCGCGGGGCGTTCGGGGACATCTCGTCCGGCGTGTCGATCGCTTCCATCATCACGTCGAGGATGTGGAGGCGGGCGTCACGGGCCTGCTTGAGGGCCGCGGCCAGGACGGAGGCCGGGATGCCGTCCAGCTTGGTGTCCAGCTGGAGGGCGGTCACGAACTCCTTGGTGCCGGCGACCTTGAAGTCCATGTCGCCGAAGGCGTCCTCCGCACCGAGGATGTCGGTGAGGGCGACGTAGTGCGTCTCGCCGTTGATCTCCTGGGAGATCAGGCCCATGGCGATACCGGCGACGGGGGCCTTGAGGGGCACACCGGCGTTCAGCAGGGACATGGTGGAGGCACAGACCGAGCCCATGGACGTCGAGCCGTTGGAGCCGAGGGCCTCGGACACCTGACGGATCGCGTAGGGGAACTCCTCGCGCGTCGGCAGGACCGGCACGATGGCGCGCTCGGCGAGCGCTCCGTGGCCGATCTCGCGGCGCTTGGGGGAGCCGACGCGGCCGGTCTCGCCGACGGAGTAGGGCGGGAAGTTGTAGTTGTGCATGTACCGCTTGCGGGTCACCGGGGAAAGGGTGTCCAGCTGCTGCTCCATCCGGAGCATGTTCAGGGTGGTGACGCCCAGGATCTGGGTCTCGCCACGCTCGAACAGGGCGGAGCCGTGCACGCGCGGGATGGCCTCGACCTCGGCGGCGAGCGTACGGATGTCCGTGACGCCGCGGCCGTCGATGCGGACCTTGTCCTTGATGACGCGCTCACGGACCAGGGCCTTGGTGAGCGAGCGGTACGCGGCGGAGATCTCCTTCTCGCGGCCCTCGAACTGCGGGAGCAGCTTCTCGGCGGCGATCTCCTTGACGCGGTCCAGCTCGGCCTCGCGGTCCTGCTTGCCGGCGATGGTGAGCGCCTGGGAGAGCTCGCTCCTGACCGCGGCGGTCAGGGCCTCCAGGACGTCGTCCTGGTGGTCGAGGAAGACCGGGAACTCGCCGGTCGGCTTGGCGGCCTTCGCGGCGAGGTCGGCCTGGGCCTTGCAGAGCACCTTGATGAAGGGCTTCGCGGCGTCCAGACCGGCGGCGACGACCTCCTCGGTGGGCGCCTCGGCGCCGCCCGCGACGAGCGTGATGGTCTTCTCTGTGGCCTCGGCCTCGACCATCATGATCGCGACGTCGCCGTCCTCCAGGACGCGACCGGCGACGACCATGTCGAAGACGGCGTCCTCAAGCTCGGTGTGCGTCGGGAACGCGACCCACTGGCCGTTGATCAGCGCGACGCGGACGCCGCCGATCGGGCCGGAGAAGGGCAGACCGGCCAGCTGCGTGGACGCGGAGGCGGCGTTGATCGCCACGACGTCGTACAGGTGGTCGGGGTTGAGCGCCATGATCGTGGCGACGACCTGGATCTCGTTGCGCAGGCCCTTCTTGAAGGACGGGCGCAGCGGGCGGTCGATGAGGCGGCAGGTGAGGATCGCGTCCTCGGAGGGCCGGCCCTCGCGGCGGAAGAAGCTGCCGGGGATCTTGCCGGCCGCGTACATCCGCTCCTCGACGTCCACCGTGAGGGGGAAGAAGTCGAGGTTGTCCTTGGGCTTCTTGGAAGCGGTGGTGGCCGACAGCACCATGGTGTCGTCGTCCAGGTACGCCACGGCGGAGCCGGCGGCCTGCTTGGCGAGGCGGCCCGTCTCGAAGCGGATGGTGCGGGTGCCGAAGGTTCCGTTGTCGATAACGGCCTCGGCGTAGTGGGTCTCGTTCTCCACTAGCGTTTTCTCCGATACTTTTCGTCTTTCGTCCTCACCTGCCCGTGTGGCAGGGGGACGCTTCTGCGGAGAAGCGCGCCTTCTTGTGCGGGCCGGTCTTCGATCGAAGCTCCCGGGGTCGCATTCTCCCGGGGGCCACTACCGAGGACCGGCGGCGGCGAGGTGCGCTTTTCCTCGTGTCCTACGTGTGGTGCCTGTCGTACGTGTGCTGTGTCCCGTACGTCATGTCGTGCGGCGTGGCGGCCGTGCGGCGCTGTGCGCTGTGGCGGTGCCACGCTGTGTCCCGCGTATTGCGTTGTGCTACCACACTACAAAGGTGGGGTGACACTCCGCACGTACAGCAAAGGGAGCGGCCCCCTCTTGCGTGGGAACCGCTCCCTTCACGATGTCCTACTTGGCGCCGCCGGCCGCACCGCGGCGGATGCCCAGGCGGTCGACCAGCGCACGGAAGCGCTGGATGTCCTTCTTCGCCAGGTACTGCAGGAGGCGACGGCGCTGACCGACGAGGATCAGCAGACCACGGCGGGAGTGGTGGTCGTGCTTGTGGGTCTTGAGGTGCTCGGTCAGGTCCGAGATACGGCGCGAGAGCATCGCGACCTGGACCTCGGGAGAGCCGGTGTCGCCCTCCTTCTGACCGAACTCCGTGATGAGCTGCTTCTTCGTAGCGGCGTCGAGCGGCACGCGTACTCCTCGTAGTCTGTGTCGATGCCCACCGAGTGCCCCTGGTCCACTTCTCAGGGGAGCTTCCGTGACTCGGGAGGCGGGATCCGTTGAGCGCGTCCTCCGGAGCCTTGAAAGGGTTGTCCGGGGGTGCGTACACATACGGCCGTAACACAGCGTACCAGGGGGTGGGAGCCGCTCCGACCGGGGTTCCCGGAGTCCGGGGAGGCCAGGGGCGGTCCCAGTAGGGTGACGCGACAGGTCGGGTTCGTTCGTCTGGAAGGGGTCGCTTGGCCATGGCCGAGGCAGAGGACAAGGACGTCAAGGCGCGCAAGGAGCGGGAGAAGGACGAGCTCTACGCCCTCGACATCTCGGGGGTCGAATGGCAGAGCGCGCCGGGTACCGAGGAGCACGAGGAGCGGGTCGAGATCGCGTATCTCCCCGAGGGCGCGGTGGCCATGCGGTCGTCGCTCGACCCGGACACGGTCCTGCGGTACACGGAGGCGGAGTGGCGGGCCTTCGTGCTCGGCGCGCGGGACGGCGAGTTCGACCTGGAGCCGGCGCCGCGGGACGGCGGGGCCGCGGCCGAGTAGGACGGCGGCGCTGAAGCGAGAAGGACCGGCGGCACGGA
>NZ_JBHWZP010000554.1:0-3561 GCF_042728395.1 Streptomyces sp. NPDC060205 | reverse complement strand
GGACAAAGGGGGACGAGGGGGCGCAGCCCCCATGCAGTGACGGGAAGGGTAGGGGCGGCGGGGGCGAGAAAACCCATCGGTCGGCACGTCACATATTCGCCAGGTACAGTGCGGAGATCAGCAGACCTGATGGTGAAGGCCCCGCACGTGTTGACGCAGACGACCACCAGAGTCCTCGACCCGAGCGACCTGGACGCCGCGCTCGCCGTCCTCGACCGCGAGCCGGTGGCGAACGCCTTCGTGACCTCCCGCGTACAGGTCGCCGGCCTCGACCCCTGGCGCCTGGGCGGCGAGATGTGGGGCTGGTACGAGGACGGCATGCTCACGTCCCTCTGCTACGCAGGCGCCAACCTCGTCCCGATCTGCGCCACCCCCCGCGCCGTACGCGCCTTCGCGGACCGCGCCCGCCGGGCGGGCCGCCGCTGCTCCTCCATCGTCGGCCCCTCCGAGGCCACGGCCCAGCTCTGGCGCCTCCTGGAGCCGAACTGGGGCCCCGCCCGTGAGGTCAGGCCGCATCAGCCCCTGATGGTCGCCGACCGGCTCCCCGCCGACATCGCCCCGGACCCGTACGTCCGTCGCATCCGCAAGGACGAGATGGAGACGATCATGCCGGCCTGCGTGGCGATGTTCACGGAGGAGGTCGGCGTCTCCCCGCTCGCGGGCGACGGAGGCCTGCTCTACCAGGCGCGGGTCGCCGAACTCGTCGGCTCGGGGCGCTCGTTCGCCCGCGTCGACGGCGACGGCCGGGTCGTCTTCAAGGCGGAGATCGGCGCCGCGACCTCCCAGGCCTGCCAGATCCAGGGCGTCTGGGTCGCCCCCGAGTACCGCGGCCAGGGCTACGCGGCCCCCGGCATGGCGGCGGTCCTGCGCTACGCCCTCGCGGACGTGGCCCCCCTGGTCAGCCTGTACGTCAACGACTACAACACCGCGGCCCGAGCCACCTACCGCAGAACCGGCTTCCAGGAAATAGGCGCGTTCATGAGCGTCCTGTTCTGAGAGGCGCAGCCCCGCAGGGGCGCGCCGTCAGGGGCGCGGGGAACGGCGCGACCAGCCACATCGGACCCGCACCCGACAAGACGACAGCCAGGGGCGGGCCCACACAGTGGAGCCCCCCAGGTAGTCTCCGCACATGCTGCGCTTCCCCGGTCAGCCCGGTCAGGACCCCCTCACGCCCGACGACATCGTCATCGGCCCCCTGGACCTGGCCACCCGAATCGACGAGGCGCTGAACGTCCAGGCCGTGGCCTTCGGGCTCGGCGCGGACGAGATCGCCGTACGCCGCCAGATCGTGCTCCGTCACCTCACCTTCCCCGGCGCCCGGGCGCTCGGCGCGACCACCGCCGACGGACGGCTCGCCGGCTTCGTCTACGGCATGCCCAACGACCGCGCCCACTGGTGGTCCACCGTCGTCGAGCCCTATCTGCGCGGGCGGGGGCACGACGGCTGGCTGGACGACTCCTTCGTGATCACCGAACTGCACGTCCATCCCGACTTCCAGAACCGGGGAGTCGGCCGTGCCCTGATCACCACCATCACGGACAGCGCCGTCCAGCCGCGCTCGATCCTCTCCGCGATCGACAAGGAGAGCCCGGCCCGCGGCCTGTACCGCTCGCTCGGTTACGAGGACCTGGTCGTCCGGGTCCTGTTCCCCAGCGCACCGAAGCCGTACGTGGTGATGGGCGCCCCGCTGCCCCTCAGACGACGCTGACGGATCCCGCCGCCGGGTCCCGCACGGCACCCCCGTCCGCCACCGCCGCCGGCGAAACGGATTTCCGGCGACGGCGGCCCCCCGGCTAACCTCCAAGCACCACCCTTACGCAGCAGGAGTCGAGAACCATGGCCCAGGTCCAGCGCATGTCCCGTTTGATGGTCAAGACACTGCGTGACGACCCGGCGGACGCCGAGGTGCTCAGCCACAAGCTGCTGGTGCGCGCCGGTTACGTCCGCCGGACCGCCGCCGGCCTGTGGTCCTGGCTGCCGCTGGGCAAGAAGGTGCTGGCCAACGTCGAGCGGGTCGTCCGCGAGGAGATGGACGCCATCGGCGCCCAGGAGGTCACCCTGCCCGCCCTGCTGCCGAAGGAGCCCTACGAGGCGACCGGCCGCTGGGAGGAGTACGGCCCCGAGCTGTTCCGCCTCAACGACCGCAAGGGCGGCGACTACCTCCTCGGCCCGACCCACGAGGAGATCTTCACCCTGCTGGTCAAGGACCAGTGCACGTCCTACAAGGACCTGCCCGTGATCCTCTACCAGATCCAGAACAAGTACCGCGACGAGGCCCGCCCCCGCGCCGGCATCCTGCGCGGCCGCGAGTTCCTGATGAAGGACTCGTACTCCTTCGACACGGAGGACGAGGGCCTCGCCGAGTCGTACGCCCTGCACCGCGCCGCGTACCAGAAGATCTTCGCGCGTCTCGGTCTGGACTACCGCATCTGCGCCGCCACCGCGGGCGCCATGGGCGGCTCCAAGTCCGAGGAGTTCCTCGCCCCGGCCGCGGCCGGCGAGGACACCTTCGCCGACTGCCCGAACTGCGACTACGCCGCCAACACCGAGGCCGTCACCTACACGCTGACGCCCGTCGACGCGGCCGGGGTCCCCGCCCTGGAGGAGATCCCCACCCCCGAGACCCCGACCATCGAGACGCTCGCCGCGTACCTGGAGGTCCCCGCCTCCGCCACTTTGAAGAACCTCCTGGTCAAGGTGGCCGGCGAGATCGTGGCGGTCGGCGTGCCCGGTGACCGCGAGGTCGACCTGGACAAGGTGGAGGCGCACTTCGCCCCCGCCCCCGTCGAACTGGTCACGGCCGAGGACTTCACGGGCCGCGACGACCTCGTACGCGGCTATGTCGGCCCGCAGGGCCTGGAGAAGGTCCGCTACCTCGCCGACCCGCGCGTCGCCCCCGGCACCGCCTGGATCACCGGCGCCAACCAGGACGGCGTGCACGCGAAGAACGTCGTCGCGGGCCGTGACTTCGAGGTCGACGAGTACGTGGACGTCGTCGTCGTGCGCGAGGGCGACCCCTGCCCCGCCTGCGGCACCGGCCTCAAGCTGGACCGCGCCATCGAGATCGGCCACATCTTCCAGCTCGGCCGCAAGTACGCCGACGCCCTCCAGCTCGACGTGCTCGGCAAGCAGGGCAAGCCGGTCCGCGTCACCATGGGCTCGTACGGCATCGGTGTCTCGCGCGCGGTCGCGGCGCTCGCCGAGCAGCACGCCGACGAGCAGGGCCTCGTCTGGCCCGCCGAGATCGCCCCGGCCGACGTCCATGTCGTCGCGGCGGGCAAGGCCCTGCAGACCGAGCTGGCGCTCGACGTCGCGGAGAAGCTGGGCGCGGCGGGCGTACGGGCGCTCGTGGACGACCGCGCGGGTGTCTCGCCCGGTGTGAAGTTCACCGACGCCGAACTCATCGGCGTACCGAAGATCCTGGTGGCCGGCCGGCGTTCCGCCGAAGGCGTCCTGGAGCTGAAGGACCGCCGCACCGGCGAGCGCGAGGAACTGACCGTGGACGAGGCGATCGCCCGACTCACGGCGTAGCGCCCCGGAGCCCCGCGCCCCCTCAAGGGG
>NZ_JBHWZP010000553.1:0-3562 GCF_042728395.1 Streptomyces sp. NPDC060205 | reverse complement strand
GTGCTGGTGGTGGCCTCGTCTGCGGAGCGGCGTGTGCCGGTGGAGTTGCAGGCTCTGGTGCGTGCGCAGGGTGTGGTGTCGGCGAGTGTGTCGCCTTCCCTGCTGGGGGTCCTGGAGGAGGCGGCGCTGGCGGGTGTGGGCAGTCTGTTTGTGGGTTCGGAGCGGGTGGGTGGGGCGGTGGTGCGGGAGTGGGCGCCGGGCCGCAGGTTCTTCGTCGGATACGGGCCCACCGAGACCACCGTGATTGCCTGCGCGGGCCTCGCGGAAGCGGAATCGGATGCCGATGCTGCCGCTGTGGGTGTGCCGGCGATCGGCAGGCCGCTGGCGAATACGCGGGTGTATGTGCTGGACGCGCGGTTGCGTCCGGCGCCGGTGGGTGTGGCGGGGGAGCTGTATATCGCGGGCGCCGGGGTGGCCCGTGGCTACGGAGGCCGTGCGGGGCTGACGGGTGAGCGGTTCGTTGCTGATCCGTTCGCGGCGGACGGCACACGCATGTACCGCTCGGGTGATGTGGTGCGGTGGCTGGCGGACGGGCGGCTTGATTTCGTGGGCCGTGCGGATGAGCAGGTGAAGGTGCGGGGCTTCCGTATCGAGCCGGGCGAGATCGAGGCCGTTCTGGCGGATCATCCGCAGATCCGTACCGCGGTCGTCGTCGCGTTCGGTGAGGGGACGGATCGTCGTCTGGTCGCCTATGTGGTTGCGGCCGACGGTGTCATCGGGGTGCCGGCGGCGGGTGGGCTGCGGGAGTTCGTGGCGGGTCGGTTGCCGGAGTTCATGGTGCCGTCGGTGTTCGTGGAGCTGGCCGGGCTGCCGTTGACGGCCAATGGGAAGCTGGACCGTGCGGCGCTGCCCGCCCCGGATGCGCAGCAGTCCATGAGCCAGGCCGCAGACTTCGTCGCTGCGTCCGGGACGACGGAAGAGCTGGTCGCCGGTGTCTGGGCCGCCGTGCTGGGGCTTGACCGGGTGGGTGTGACTGAGAGTTTCTTCGGGCTGGGCGGGCATTCGCTGCTGGCCATGCAGGTGGTCTCCCGGATCCGCGAGGTGCTGGGTGTCGATGTGCCTGTGGCGGCGATGTTTGATCAGCCGACGGTGCGGGGTCTGGCCGCGGTGGTCCAGGACACGGTCCGCGAGCCCCTGGCGGAGCCGGTCAGGCCGGTCGACCGTACCCGGCCGTTGCCGTTGTCGTTCGCGCAGCAGCGCTTGTGGTTCCTCGACCAGCTCGACCCCGGATCCACCGAATACAACCTGCCCCTGCCGATCCGGCTGGACGGCGACCTGGACGTGGCCGCGCTGACCACCGCACTGGATGCGATGACCGTCCGCCACGAAGTGCTGCGCACCCGACTCGTCGCGGACGCGGACGGCATGGCCCACCAGGTGATCGACCCGCCCGCCGCCTTCCCGCTCGCGGTGGTCGATGTGTCCGGCAGCGACGACCCGCTGCGAGCGACGGAATTGCTGGTTGCGCAGGACGCCTTGGTGCCCTTCGATCTCGCGACCGGTCCGCTCGTCCGGGCCTGTCTGATCCGGCTCGCCCCTGACGAACATGTTTTGGCGCTGTCCATGCAGCACGTGGTCTTCGACGAGTGGTCGGGACGCGTCCTGCGACGTGAACTCACCGCCTTGTACGAGGCGTTCCGCGCTGGCCGACCGGACCCGTTGCCGCCGCTGCCCGTCCAGTACGCCGACTTCGCGGTCTGGCAGCGCGAGTGGCTCAGCGGCGACGTCATCGAGGAACAACTCGACTACTGGCGTGCCCACCTGGCCCGGCTTCCGCAACTGGAACTGCCGACCGACCGGCCCCGGCCGGCCGTGCGCCGGTCCGAGGGCGCTGCCACGCGGTTCACGGTGTCGGCGGAGACCGCGGACGCCCTGCGTGCGGTGGCCCGCGAGTCCGGCGCCACGATGTTCATGACACTGCTGGCCGCCTTCGACGTCCTGCTCAGCCGGTACGCGGGGTCGGACGACGTGGTCGTGGGCACGCCGGTCGCCAACCGGAACCGTGCCGAGACGGAGGACCTGATCGGGCTCTTCGTCAACACGCTCGTCATGCGGACCGACCTGTCCGGCGACCCGACCTTCGCCGAACTCCTCGGCCGGGTAAGGGAAACCGCCCTCGGCGCGTACGCCCACCAGGACGTGCCGTTCGAGCAACTCGTGGACGACCTCGTCACCGAGCGGGACCGGACCCTCAGCCCGCTCTTCCAGGTGTTCTTCACCTACGCCGCGGAGGAGGCCCGCGACAGCGCGAGCCTGCTCACGCAGGGCGCGAGCGAGGCAGAGGGCGAGAGCCGTCCGAGGCAGGACATACGGATCAAGGGGACGGACGCCGGAACGCGTACTGCCCTCTTCGACCTGACCCTCAGGCTCGGCGACACGGGTGAGGGCGGTCTGTCCGGCGAACTTGAGTACAGCACGGCACTGTTCGACCGGGCGACGGTCGAGGCTATGGGCCGCCACCTGGTCACGGTGCTGGACGGCGTCGCCCGCGATGCGGAGCTGCGGGTGGGGGAGTTGCCGCTTCTGTCGGCGGGTGAGCGTGAACGCGTGGTGGCCGATGGCGACGGTGGCGAGGTGGACCTGCCGGCGGTGGGTGGGGTGCATGAGCTGATTGCCCGGCATGCGGTTACGGCTCCGGATGCGGTGGCTGTGGTCGCGGGCGGGGAGTCGTTGACGTATGGCGGGTTGATGGTGCGGGCGAGTCGTCTGGCGCATCAGCTGCGGTCGGTGGGTGTGGGTGCTGAGTCGGTGGTGGGGCTGTGTGTGTCCCGGGGTGTGGATTTGGTGGTGGCGGTTTTTGGGGTGTGGTTGGCGGGTGGGGCGTATTTGCCGCTGGATCCGGAGTATCCGGTGGGGCGGTTGGAGTTCATGTTGGCGGACAGTGGGGTTGAGGTTCTGGTTGGGGAGCGGGGTGTTGTCGGGGACCTCGGTTTGGTTGATGCGGTGAATTCGGTGGTGTGGCTTGAGGATATTTTTGCTGAGGGGGCGGAGGAGCTGCCGTTCTTTTCTCCGCCAGTTGTGTCGGGTGGTGGGTTGGCGGGTGTGATTTATACGTCGGGTTCGACGGGGCGGCCGAAGGGGGTGTTGGTTTCTCATGGTTCTTTGGTGGCGTTGTTTGCGGGGTGGGAGGTGGCTCATTTCGGTGGGGAGCAGTTGAGGTGGTTGTCGGTGGCGAGTGCGAGTTTTGATGTGTTCACCGGTGATGTGGTGCGGTCGTTGTGTTCGGGTGGTGTGTTGGTGCTGGGTCGTGTGGGTTTGCAGGTGGATGTGGGTGAGTGGGTGGGGGTGTTGGCTGGTGCCGGGGTGAGTGCGTTGGAGTGTGCGCCGCGGTATGTGGATGAGTTGGTGGGGTTTGTTGAGGGTGGTGGTTCGGCGGCGGGGCTGGGGTTGGGGGGTTTGCGTCTGGTTGTGGTGACGACGGATGTGTGGCGTTGGGGTTCGGTGGCGCGGGCTCGGGGTGTGTTCGGTGGGGGTGTGCGGTGGTTGTCGGCGTATGGGGTGACTGAGGCGTCGGTTGATTCGACGTTTGGTGTGTTGGAGCCGGTGTCCGCTGGTGCTGGTG
>NZ_JBHWZP010000552.1:0-3571 GCF_042728395.1 Streptomyces sp. NPDC060205 | reverse complement strand
CCGATGCCCCCCGTGACCAACGGCGGGCAACGGCATGTGGCGGTTCATCCGACCGGCACGTCAGTCGGCCCGACGGTGACGGCCGGGGATCCCCATCGCACGGAACGCCTCCTCGGCGGCGGCCCCCCGCTCGGCCGCCCCCTCGGCGTCACCGAGCGCCGCCAGGGCCCGGGCGATGCCGTCCAGGGCGTAGGCCTCCTCCACCCGGTGGCCCAGCCGGGCCGCGGACGCGTGGGCCTGCCGGTGCAGACCCAGCGCCCGTTCGTCGTCGCCGTCCCGGTGGAAGAAACGTCCCGCGGTGTTCCACACGGTGACCTCCCGTACGGGCGCGTCCTCCAGCCCCTTGGTGGCAAGGGCCTCCTCCACCCACGGCAGCACCTGGTGGCGCCGCCCGAGTCGGCCCTCGGCCTCGGCGGAGAGGACGAGCTGCAGCGCCCGGTCGGCCGGGGCCAGCGCGCCGGGGGAACGCTCGCGGGCCCCCGCCAGCGTGCGCGCGGCCGTCGCCACCTCACCCATGGCCAGCTGGACCTGCGCGAGATCGCTCAGCCCCACGAGTTCCTTCTCCGACGCGCCCAGTCTGCGGGCGAGTTCGATGGACCGGGTCGCCGCGCTCACCGCCTCCTCGAAGCAGCCGCGTTCCATGTAGACGCCGCTGACGTTCGACAGGGACTCCGACTCGGCCCGCTCGGCGCCCAGTTCGCGCTTGAGGGCGATCGACTGCTCCAGCCGGGGCAGCGCCTCGTCGAAGCGGCCGGTGGTGGCGAGCAGCAGGCCCAGGACACCGGTGTCCTTGGCCTGGCCGCGCCGGTCGCCCAGTTCCACCGCCAGTTCGTGCGCCTCGACCGCCGCCGCTATGCCGTCCTCGAACCTGCCGCGCTTCCAGCAGGCCACCGCCAGGTTGGACAGGCTCAGCCGCAGGAGATCGGCCTCGTTCAGACGGCGGGCCGCGGCGAGCGCGGTGCGGCACAGGGCGAGGAAGTCGTCGAGCCTGCCCCGCAGATCGAGGTGGAAGACGACGTTCGCCGCGAGCAGGGCGACCTCGCGGTCGAGGCCCCGGCGGAAGGCCAGGGCGATTGCCGCGAGCAGACTGTCCTGCTCGCGCTCGAACCAGTCGCGGGCGGCCTCCGGCGTGGCCAGCGGGGCCAGTTCCGGCTGGAACGAGGGCGTCGGGCGGACCATCCGCACCCGCCCGGGGAAGAGCAGGTCGCAGGCGGCGTCCGAGGCGGTGAGCGAGAACTCCAGCAGACGCCGGACCGCGCCCGCGGCCTCCTCGGAGAACTCGCCGGTGCCCCCGGAACTGCGGGTGTGCGACAGCATGAGGGCGAAGCTGCGCACGAGGTCGTGGAACGCGTAGCGGCCCGGTTCGTGCTGCTGGACGAGGTGCATGTCGAGCAGGTACTCCAGGACGTCCTCGGCGTCCCGCACTCCGAGGTCGAGCAGGGCCGCCGCCGTGTAGACGTCCAGATCGGCGCCCGGATACTGGCCGAGGAGCCGGAAGGACTTGCGGTAGTCGGCGCCCAGTCCCTCGTACGACAGCCGCAGGGTGACCTCCACGCTGCGTTCGCCGGCGCTGAGTTCGGCGAGGCGGTGGGTGTCGTCGCGGAGCCGGTCCACGAGGTAGCGCACGGTCCAGCGGGGTCGTTTGCGCAGTCGCGCGGCGGCGATGCGCAGGGCGAGCGGGAGGTGGCCGGCGAGGTCGGCGAGGTCGGCGACGGCCGTGGGTTCGGCCTCCGCACGGCGCTCTCCGATGATGCCGACGATCAATGCGACGCTGTCCGGCGGCGCCATGGTGCCCAGGGACACCGAGTGCGCCGCGTCGAGGTCGACGAGCAGGGCGCGGCTGGTGATCAGGACGACCGTGCCGGTGGGCGAGGCGAGGAGCGGCTTCACCTGAGCCTCGTCGACTACGTTGTCAAGCAACAGGATCATGCGGTGTTTGGTCATGGTGGAGCGCCACAGGTTGATCCGGCCCTGCGGGTCGTCGGGGATGCGTTCGCCGGGGATGCCGAGCATGCGCAGCAGGGCCTCGGCCGCGGCGGGCGGCGCGAGGGGTTCCTCGCCCGGGGTGTAGCCGCGCAGGTCGAGATGGAGCTGTGCGTCCGGGTACTGCTCGGTGAGACGGTGGGCGGCGCGCACGGCGAGCGAGGTCTTGCCGCTGCCTCCCATGCCGTCGATGGCGATGATCAGGGGGCCGGAGCCGGTAGCGCCCTCGACGAAGCCGAGGAGCTTGTGCAGTTCCTCCTCGCGGCCGGTGAAGTCCCGCAGGTCGTAGGGGAGGGTGGAGCGGCTGCCGGTCACGGCCGGGGCCGCGGTCGGCGCGGGGGCGGCGGCGACGGTCAGGGAGGGTTCGTTGCGCAGGATGGCCTGGTGCAGCTCCCGCAGGGCGTCGCCCGGCTGGATGCCGAGTTCCTCGTCGAGCAGGGCGCGGATGTTCCCGTACTCCTCCAGTGCCTCGGCCTGGCGGCCCGAGCGGTACAGGGCGAGCATGAGCTGGCCGCGGAGGGTCTCGCGCAGGGGGTTGCCGCCGATCGCCTCGCGGATCCCGGCGACCAGTTCGGCGCCCTCCCCGGCCTCCAGTCTGAGGTCGAAGAGCTGCTCCACCGCGGTCATGCGGCGTTCCTCCAGCGAGGCGGAGGCCGCGTCGACGACCGCTCCGCCGTTGCCGGACAGCACGGGCCCGCGCCACAGGGCGACGGCTTCGCGCAGCAGTGCCGTCGCCTCCACGGCGAGACCGGCGGCGGCGTGGTCGCGGGCCCGCCGCAGGGCGTCGGTGAACTGCAGCAGGTCCAGTTGTTCGGGTGCGACGGCGGCGCGGTAGCCGGGGCCGTCCGTCGCGATGAGGGTGCGTCCGTCGGGGATGCGCTGACGCAGTTCGGCGACGGCCTTGCGTACCTGGTGGGCCGCGGTGGCGGGGGCGTCCTCGTCCCAGACGGCTTCGACGAGCCGGTGCACCGGCAGGACGCGCTGGGGTTCGAGGAGCAGCGTCACCAGGACGCGTTCGCTGACGGGCCCGCCGACGTGGACGCGCTCGTCACCGTCCCAACATTCCAGAGATCCGAGGATGCGAAAGCGTACGGGCGGTGTTTGGCGCATGGCGCGTGCCCTCTCCTCGGTCCGGGGGCGGCCGCCGCCCCGTTGCTCGTCTGCGGGGAAGGGCTCGCGGTGGGACCACGGAGCGCTTCCCGTTCCTCGATGTTCCGCAGGGAACCGCGTCGGGCGGCCATCACTGTCGTGTACATCCTGACCCACGATGTGTACCGACCGGTGCGGCTTCATACGTCTCGTGGCCGAGACGCGGGGCGCGCTGGTGGATATCGGACAAGTTTTTGTAGGGGTTTAGGCTTTGCGCAGGTCGCCGACGGGTGAACGGAGCGGGTGCAACAGGCTTACCGTGCGCGGGCGTTGCCAGCCGGCTGCCCCGGCCGCGAAGGAGCCCATCCCGGAGCACGGGAACGGCACGACGCGAAGCATCGTTTCTGCACCGACTGCGTCGCGGAGCGTAGTGGATGCCGCTCTCCGGCCGGGCCGGGAGGCAGGGGCGCAGCCCCGCCTCCTGGGGGCGCGGGGAACG
>NZ_JBHWZP010000551.1:0-3605 GCF_042728395.1 Streptomyces sp. NPDC060205 | reverse complement strand
CCCCCACCGGCCCGCAGACGGACGCGGTTCTTGAGGGGCGCGGGGAACGGCGCAGTCTTTTGCCTTTGCCTTTAGGGGCGCGGGGAACTGCGCAATCTTTTGGCTTTGAGCCGCACACGGAACGCGGCGCCCAGCCCTGTTCCTTCAGGGGCGCGGGGAACTGCGCGACCGGCCACGACGGGGCCGCACCGTTCCAACCGCGGCGCGGCCCGGTGGGGGCGGGCCCCCAGGGACTACTTGTTGTCGAGCAAGTTCTGTACCTTGCCCCGTATCTCGTCGTCCGCCAGGCCACGGATGGTGAGCGTCGTGCGCCGCCGCAGCACGTCGTCCGCAGTCTCCGCCCACTCGTTGTCACGGGCGTACACGACCTGCGCCCAGATCTCGGGCGCGTCCTCGTGCACGCGCTGCGCCAGCTCCGGGTTGTCCTCGGCCAGTCGCGCGATGTCGAAGGCCAGCGAACCGTAGTGCGTCGCCAGGTGCTTGGCGGTGTCGGCGCCCATCCGCGGACCGGCCGCGGGGGAGTCGACCAGCAGCCGGTGCGCGACCGCGCGCGGGTTGGCGACCCCCGGCAGCGGCAGCTTCTTCGGCAGCGCCGAGACCGGCTCGAAGTCCTCGCCCAGCGGCCGGCCCGGCAGCGTCTCCAGCTGCTTCATGACGGTCCGGCCGATGTGCCGGAAGGTCGTCCACTTGCCGCCCGCGACGGACAGCATGCCGCCCCGGCCCTCGGTCACGACGGTCTCCCGCTTGGCCTTCGACGTGTCGCCGGGGCCGCCGGGCAGGACGCGCAGCCCCGCGAAGGAGTACGTGATCAGGTCGCGGGTCAGCTGCTTGTCGCGGATCGAGAACGCGGCCTCGTCCAGGATCTGTGAGATGTCCTTCTCGGTGACCGAGACGTCCGCCGGGTCGCCCTCGTACTCCTCGTCGGTCGTGCCGAGCAGCAGCATGTCCTCCCAGGGGAGGGCGAAGGTGATGCGGTACTTGTCGATCGGCGTGGCCAGCGCGGCCTTCCAGGGGGAGGTGCGCTTGAGGACCAGGTGCGCGCCCTTGGAGAGGCGGATGGAGGGCGCCGCGTTCTCGTCCTCCATCTTGCGCAGGTGGTCCACCCACGGCCCGGTCGCGTTCAGCACCAGGCGTGCCGACACACCGAACTCGTCCCCGGAGAGCGTGTCCTTCAGCTCGGCGCCGGTGACCCGGCCCCGGGTGAAGCGCAGGCCGGTGACGGCGGCGTGGTTGAGCACGGTGGCACCCGACTCGACGGCCGCGCGGACCGTCATCAGGGCCATCCGGGAGTCGTTCATCTGGTCGTCGCCGTACACGGCCACGGCCTTCAGGTTGTCCGTGCGCAGCTCGGGAACGTCCTGCGCGGCCTTCGACGGCGAGAGCAGATGCCCGACGCCGTCACCGAAGGCCGACAGCGCCGAGTACGCGAAGACACCCGCGCCCAGCTTCGCCGCGCCGTGCGGCCCGCCCTTGTACACGGGGAGGTAGAACGTGAGCGGGTTCGCCAGGTGGGGGGCCACCTGGCGGGAGACCGCACGGCGCTCGAAGTGGTTCTCCGCCACCAGCTTCACCGCGCCGGTCTGCAGGTAGCGCAGACCGCCGTGGAGCAGCTTGGAGGAGGCGGAGGAGGTCGCGCCGGCGAAGTCGCCGGCGTCGACCAGGGCCACCCGCAGACCCGACTGCGCGGCATGCCAGGCGGTGGAGATGCCCAGGATTCCGCCACCGATCACCAGGAGGTCGTATGTCGACTTGGACAGCTGCTCCCGGGTCTCGGCGCGGCCCACTGCCTTCGCGTGGAAGGCGGCGGAGCCGTTGGCCGGGTGCGTCCCAAGAGCCGGGACACTCTGCAGGGTGGTCATTGCGAATTACTCCTCGTCAGCATCGTCTTCGAGCCAGCCCATGGTCCGCTCGACGGCCTTGAGCCAGCTCTTGTACTCACGGTCACGGGTGTCCGCGGCCATGTTCGGGGTCCATTCCGCGGCCCGCCGCCAGTTGGCGCGCAGGTCCTCGGTGTTCGTCCAGAAGCCGACGGCGAGACCGGCGGCGTAGGCGGCGCCGAGGCAGGTGGTCTCGGCGACCATCGGGCGCACCACGGGGGCGTCCAGGACGTCGGCCAGGGTCTGCATCAGCAGGTTGTTGGAGGTCATGCCGCCGTCGACCTTGAGGGCCGTCAGCTCGACGCCGGAGTCCTTCGTCATGGCGTCGCTGATCTCGCGGGTCTGCCAGGCGGTGGCCTCCAGGACGGCGCGCGCGATGTGCGCCTTGGTGACGTACCGGGTCAGGCCGGTGATCACACCGCGGGCGTCGGGACGCCAGTACGGGGCGAACAGACCGGAGAAGGCCGGCACGAAGTACGCGCCGCCGTTGTCCTCGACCGACAGCGCGAGCGTCTCGATCTCGGCGGCGGACTTGATGAGGCCCATCTGGTCACGCATCCACTGGACGAGCGAGCCCGTGACGGCGATGGATCCCTCAAGGGCGTAGACCGGCTTCTGGTCGCCGATCTGGTAGCCGACGGTGGTCAGCAGGCCGCTGTACGAGTTGATGAGCTTGTCACCGGTGTTCATCAGCATGAACGTGCCGGTGCCGTACGTGGACTTGGCCTCGCCCTCGGCGAAACAGGTCTGGCCGAACAGGGCCGCCTGCTGGTCGCCGAGCGCGGAGGCGACCGGGATGCCGCCGAGCAGGTCGCCCAGCTTGCCGCCGGTGACCTCGCCGTACACCTCGGCCGAGGAGCGGATCTCGGGCAGCATGTTCAGCGGCACGCCGATGGACTCGGCGATCTTGGGGTCCCACTGCATGGTGTGCAGGTTCATCAGCATCGTGCGGGAGGCGTTGGTGACGTCGGTGACGTGCCGGCCGCCGTTCGCACCGCCCGTCAGGTTCCAGATGACCCAGCTGTCCATGGTGCCGAAGAGGATGTCGCCGGCCTCGGCGCGCTCACGCAGCCCCTCGACGTTGTCGAGCAGCCAGCGGGCCTTGGGACCGGCGAAGTACGAGGCGAGCGGCAGGCCGGTCTCGCGGCGGAAGCGGTCCTGGCCGACGTTGCGGCCGAGCTCCTTGCAGAGCGCGTCGGTGCGGGTGTCCTGCCAGACGAGGGCGTTGTGGACGGGCTCACCGGTGTTCTTGTCCCACAGCAGCGTCGTCTCGCGCTGGTTGGTGATGCCGATGGCCTTGATGTCATCGCGGGTGATGCCCGCCTTCTCGACGGCGCCGGCGACGACCTCCTGGACGTTGGTCCAGATCTCGGCGGCGTTGTGCTCCACCCAGCCCGGCTTCGGGAAGATCTGCTCGTGCTCCTTCTGGTCGACGGAGACGATCCGGCCGTCCCGGTCGAAGACGATGCAGCGGCTGGAGGTGGTGCCCTGGTCGATGGCGGCGATGAAGGGGCCGGCGGTGTGCGCGTCGGTCACGGTGTGCTCCTGAAAGTCCGTGGGTTCCGTGGGTGAGGGGCTGGCTTACGGCGTATTGCTTCCGGCTCCGGCCGACGGGCCGCCCCAACCCCCACGGCGAGGGGGCCCCCGGGGCCTAACGGGGCCCACAAAACAAGGGAAGCAAATGGGGCCGAGACAAGGGTGGTTACGCCAGGCGACCCGACGCCGCAA
>NZ_JBHWZP010000550.1:0-3648 GCF_042728395.1 Streptomyces sp. NPDC060205 | reverse complement strand
CCCTCCGCGCGGTGCGGAGGGAGCGAAACGGCGATTGTGCCCACTTGTTGCGATTCCTGCTGCCGTGTTTCCTGCTGTCGTGTTTCCTGTTGCCGATTCCCGCGGTACGGCTACTTCGGCTTGCCGAGCGGCTTGCCCTCGGGGGAGATGGCGTACCAGGTGCCGCCGACGCCCTGCCCGTTGGTGTCGCCGGGCTTCTTGTCACCCGCGAAGGTGTAGAGCGGCCAGCAGTCGATGCTCTGCTGCTTGAGGCCGTCCGGACGGTTGTTGATGACGTAGCCGCGCTTGCCGTCGTTCTTGTTGTCGATGCCCTTGGTGTCGGCGGCGTCCACCGGCTCGACGACCGGCCACTTCTCCAGGCACGCGCCGATGCAGTTCGACTTCATCGGCCACGGGACGTCCTTCTCGAACCGGTAGACCGTCATACCGTTCTTGTCGATGACGACCTCGCCGAGCTCCGGGTCGTTACGGGTCGACAGGCCGGGCAGGTCGGCGGCTTCCGCCGTGCCGCCCCCGCCGCCGGCGGACGCCTTCTTGCCCGTGGGGGCGGAGGCGTACCAAGTGCCGCCCACACCCTGACCCTTGACGTCACCGGCCTTGGTGTCCTTCGCGAACCGGTACTGCGGCCAGCCGTCGATGGTCAGCTGCTTCGTACCGTCGGAACGGGTGACCTCGCCCAGCAGAGACTTGTCGATACCCACCGGGGCCGCGGCACCCGAGGACGGGACCGGGGGCCAGGCCGTCGCGCAGTCGCCGTCACAGGTCGACTTCGGCGGCTCCGCCGTGTCCTTGTCGAAGCGGTACAGCGTCATGCCCGCGCTGTCCGTGACCACCTCACCGAGCTTCTCGGTGTCCGAAACGGCAAGCTGACCGGCGCTCTGGGCGACCGCGCCCTGGCCGTCCGCGGCGGCGGCGCCCGTCTCGGTCGCCGCCCCCGCCGAACCGTAGCCACCCGCCGCGGGCGCCGCGCCCACGTTCTGGCTGCCGGTCGAATCGTCCGCCTTTTCCTGACCGCACGCCGTCGTCAGCACCAGCACTGCCGCAGCTGACGCTACGAGTGAGGCGCTCCGCCAGGAGGTCTTCATTGGTAACTCCCGCTGTTTGCATAGGTGTTGCGGCACTGCTCAGCACCGCGTATGGCCCTAGGTACGGGCGGGGGTGCGGTGAGTGTTCAAAGTGAGCACACATTTCTTTCCGGTAACGCCCGGGAGGCCTGCTCAGGGAGGGGTCGGAGAGGGACCAGGGAGAGGCAGAAGAGGGGCCGCGGAGAGACCGGGGAGAAGCCGGGGAGAAGCCGGGGACGAGTCGCCCGGGAAACCCGGCGCCCGGCACGGTTCCCGCCCGGAACGCTTGCGGCTCCGATCGGCAACGGCCTGGGGCCCCCTTGTCCCTCCTTCGAGGCAATTACACCGCCAGTCCCCCCATATGTGGGCGCACGGGGACCGATGATCGCGATCGTGCCTGGACCAAAAAGAACCAAGCGGCCGCTCCGGCTCGCGCTCGGCATACGGCTGCTGGCGCTGCTCACCCTGACCTGGATCGCGGGCGGCGCACCGGCCCCCGCGACCGCCGACGCGTGCGCGTACGCCTCCTCGGGCCCCGGCGGAGTCTCGGCGGTGTCGGTCGCGGGCACCTGCCCGACCCCGACTCCACCCCCGCCCCCGCCCCCGCCCACGACTCCGTGTCCGACGACCCCGCCGCCCAGCCCGCCGCCGAAGCCCCCTCCCCCACCGAAACCGCCGCCGAAGCCGGCCCCGACCCCGACACCCCCGCCGAAGCCGACGCCCCCGCCGCGACCCGCGCCCCCGGCTCCGGTCGTCGTACCGCCCGCTCCCGTGACACCACGGCCGACCCCCGCCACGCCACGCCCGACGCCTCCCTCGCCACGCCCGGCACCGCCCCCGAGCGCGCGGCCCGGTCCGTCGCCGACCCCGGTGAGCTATCCGCCGTACCGCATCAGGGCGCAGAAGGCCCCGCCCCGCGGTGGGCCCTCCCTCGTGTCGCTCACCCTGCTCATCACCGCGCCCGCCGTGCTCGCCGCCGCCGCGCTGCGCCCGCGCTGACCCGGCGCCCGCACTGATCCCTGGAGTAATCCTTGTCGGAATGGCTTGTTCTCGCCCTCGCGATGGCCGCCGCGGCCGTCGTCGTCCTCGTCGTCACCTTCGTACGGCACCGCACGGTCTCCGAGGACGACGATCCGTCCGACACCCCGGACGTCATCGAGTACATGACGATGATGATCGGCGTGGTGTACGCGATCGTGCTCGGCCTCGCCATCGCCGGCGTCTGGGAGGCGCGGGGCGTCGCCGAGGACCACGTACAGACGGAGGCGCAGGCGCTGCACGAGATCAACGAGCGGGTACGCGTCTATCCGCCGGACGTCCGCGACCGCATCCGCAAGGACGTCGACGCCTATGTCGATCACGTCGTCACCACCGAGTGGAAGACGATGTCCGACCACGGCCACGTCACCGGGCGGGGGACGGAACTGCTGAACCGGGTCCGCCAGGACGTCACCGACTACGAGCCGCGGACGGACTTCGAGGCACAGGCCTACCAGCCGCTCCTGGACCAGGTGACCGCGGCGGACACCGCGCGGACCGCCCGCGCCGATTCGACGGCGCCGACCATGCCGGGCGTCGTGTGGTTCGGTCTGATCACCGGGGCCGTGGTGACCGTCGGGCTGATCTTCGCCCTGCAGATCCGCCGCACCGCGCGCGAGGTGATCCTGGCGGGGCTGTTCGCCGCGCTGATCGCGTTCCTGCTCTTCCTGATCTGGGACTTCGACGCGCCCTACAGCCGCGGGATCACGGCGACCGCCGACCCGTTCCTGGCGCACTTCCCGGACGCCGGGAAATGACCTTGCCCGGGGGGCGCCACGCCGTGGCCGTCCCCCGGGTGCGGGCACGGGTTACCCGGTTCGGCCCACACGATTGCCCCATTCGCGCGACTGAGATCGCGCCCGCGGCCGGCCCTTCCTAGCGTTTCGGTCATCGAGGTGCATGTACGGCGCAGCGGAAACGGTCCGCGGGCTGCTCCTCGGGGACCCGGAGGACTCACCATGCGCGCGATACGCGTCGCCTCGGCCGCACTGCTGGGCAGCATGACCGCACTGACCCTCGCCATGCCCGTCGCCGTCGCCGAGGGTGACGGGGACCACGAGCCGGACCGCGACATCACCTCGTTCGGCTTCAACGTCTCGCCGACGACGATCGCCGCGGGAGGCCGCGTCTCGCTGTCGGTCAACGGCTGCAAGAAGGAGACGAAGGTCAGTTCCGGTGTCTTCGACACGGTGACGATCCACAAGGGCCAGTCGAACGCCTCGGCCACCGTCGACTGGGACGCCAGGCCGGGCGCGGTGTACGAGGTGACGTTCCAGTGCGGGCACGAATCCGGCCACACGGACCTCACCATCGCCGGTGGCCGTCCGGACGACCCAACACATCCCCCCACCCACCACGGCGTCAAGGCGGGGGTCGGCGGTACCGCGGGCGGCTTCGACCTCGGTCAGCTCGGCCTCGGGGCGGCGCTCATCGCCGGCTCGGTCGGCGCGGCGTACCACTGGTCGCGCAGGCGCACCGGAGAACAGGGCGGCTGACGGGCCGCCGACGCACCGGACGGCCCTTCGCCCCGGGACCCTTGAGGGTC
>NZ_JBHWZP010000549.1:0-3655 GCF_042728395.1 Streptomyces sp. NPDC060205 | reverse complement strand
TGTGTTCTTTGGCTGCGGGCCGGTGGGGGTTGCCGCGCAGTTCCCCGCGCCCCTTCGGGGGCACCTGCCGTCCGACGGCTGCAGGCCGAGCCCCGTAAGGGGCGCGGGGAACTGCGCGGGCAACCCCCACCGGTCCGCAGGTAAGAGACGAGCAGCCCGCGGCCAGCGGTCAGTGGCGTTTGCGGAGGGCCCGGCCCACCACGATCGCCGAGGCCAGCGCGAGCGCCGCCGCGGGCGCGGCCCAGCGCAGGACCGCGCCACCGCCCGCGGACTCGGGCGCCGGCACGGGCGCGTACCGACCGCGCGGCGGCGCATGGTCGACCTCCTCCGCGCTGCGGCCGATCATCGTGCGCCGCGCGTGCGCCGCCTCGGCCGGCGCCCCCGGCGGCAGGGTCCCGTCGTCCTCGAAGCCGCCCACGAAGTCGCCCTCCGCGAAAGGCACATGCGAGGTGGGGGGATCCGACACCGGCAACACCGGCTCGGGCTCGACGGACGTCTCCTCAGGCTCAGGCTCCGGCTCCGGCGCCAAGTGCTCCGCGAACCGGTTCAGCAGCCGGGTAGTCGCCGACGCCACCTCGTCCGCCGGCAGGTCGGCGATACGCCCGTCGGCCGAGACCGTACCGGTGAAGGTGAGCGTCGAGCCCTCCTCGGCCGGCAGGACGGTCAGGGTGAGCGCGAGCTTCACCGTCCCCGACCCCCGCGCCTCGGTGGCGTCGGCCTCGACCGCGTACGAGCCGTCGTCGCGCGCGGAGACGCCGAGCGTCCCCCGGTACGTGATGGAGTGCCCGCCGATCCGTACCTTCAGGCGGCCGGAGACGGGCGCCGTCCCCGCGTCCTGCTGGAGACCGGGCAGCGCCCGCGCGACCCGCGCGGGATCGGCGAGAGCCTCGCGCAGACGCTCTACGGGAACCGGAACGAACACCTCATGCTCCATGTCGGCCGAGCCTACCCAGCACCGCCCGCACCGCACCCGTACATGCGCCGATTCCCCCGTATCCGCCGCGGACGGACGCGTACGCCGACTCAGTCGGCGTATCTCGGGTGCACCAGCGTGGAGGGCGGCAGTCCTCCGAGCCGGGTGCGCGCCGCCGCCCGGACGCCGGCCTGGAGGGAGGGCACGCCGGGCGCCCCCGCCGCCGTCCCCAGCCGCGGCCGGGCGCGGGACGCGAGCACGTACCCCCAGTCGTGCGGGATCCGCGATCCGTCCGTCGCCTCGGAGTCACGGCCGCCGACCGAGTACGGCACGGTCCGCAGCCCCGCCGCCCGTACCGTCGCGTCCACGGTCCAGAAGGCGTGCGGCCGTGCCGCCACGGGTCCGGCGTGCACGACGAGCCGCCCGCCGGCGCCGAGCACCTCGCGGGCCAGCCCGTAGAACTCCTGCGAGTACAGCTTCGTACTGGACGTGTTCTCGGGGTCGGGCAGATCGGACACGACCACGTCGTACGCGTCCCGCGGCGCCTGCCGCAGCCAGCCGAACGCGTCCGCCGCCACGACCCGCACCCGCGGATCCCCGTACGCGTGGCCGTTGAGCGCGGACAGCGCCGGGTCGGTGCGCGCCAACTCAACGAACTCCGTGTCGAGTTCGACGACGTCGACCCGCCGTACGCCCCGGTGCCGCAGCACCTCGCGCACGGCGAGCCCGTCGCCGCCGCCGAGGACGAGCACGCGCGCGTGCGGGCCGTTCATCGCGGGGTGCACGAGGGCCTCGTGGTAGCGGCGCTCGTCGCTGCCGCTGACCCGCAGCCGGCCGTCGAGGTAGAGGTCGAGCCCGCTGCCGTCGGTGCCGCCGGTGAGGACGACGTCCTGGACGTCGGTGTGCATCGCCACCCGGACGTCCCTGCCGTACATCGCGTGCCGCGCGGACCGCTCGAAGTCGTCGACGAGGACGGCGGCGGAGGCGAGCAGCGCGAGGACGAGGAGGTTGGCGACGACCAGCAGCCAGCGTCCGCGCCGGGTGAGGTCCTGCCGGAACAGGCCGAGGACGAGCGCGGCGCCGGCGATCGCGTTGACCGTCCCGGTGATCAGCGTCGCGGTCAACTGGCCGAGCAGGGGCAGCAGCAGGAACGGGAACGCGAGCCCGCCGGCCAGCGCGCCCACGTAGTCCGCGGCGAACAGGTCGGCGACGGCGCCGCCCGCGTCCTGTCTGCGCACGCGCTGGATGAGCTCCATCAGCAGGGGCACCTCGGCGCCGATGAGCAGGCCGATGGCGAGGGAGAAGGCGACGAGGAGGTAGCTGGAGCCGTTCGTCCAGGCGCCGCCCCAGTCCCCGGTCCAGGCGAAGACGGCGTACAGGGCCATCGCGCTGCAGCCGCCGACTAGGGCGAGCAGGGCCTCCACGGCGCCGAAGCCGGCCGCGGCGCGGCAGCGCAGTCGTTTGGCGAGGAGCGAGCCGATGCCCATCGCGAAGACCATGACGGACAGGACGACGGAGGCCTGGGTGATGGAGTCGCCGATCAAGTACGAGGCGAGGGCGACCAGTTCCAGCTCGTACACGAGTCCGCAGGCCGCGCAGACGAACACACCGGCGAGGACGAGGAACCGGCCGGTGGCGGGTCTGACCGGCAGACGCGCCTGGCCCGCGCCGCGGCGGGGCGGCGGGGCCGTACCGGGCGGGGCGGGCGCTTGCGGCTCGATCACCCAGGGAACGCTACGTCACGGTTTCACTGCGCCCTGTCACCCACACGTGTGTAAATACCGCCGCCCGCGCATACTTTGACGGTTTCGGGGCCCCCTCCCGGGAGCCGCCCAGGACCTGCCCATGAGCCGCCCGGGACCTGCCCAGGTCCCGCCCTAGAGGGGTGCGGGCACCCGTACGCCCACCTTCGTGCGGGTGGCGACCAGTTGGCCCTCCTGGGGGTACGCGTGCCAGGTGCGCCAGTGCACCTGGCCCTCGTGGCGCTGCGCGAGCATCGCGGTGAACGCGTGCGGGCTGCCGGGGAAGACTCCCGCGAGACCGTTCGGGTGGTCGGCGACGAGGGCGAGCAGTTCCTGGGCCCGGCCGGCGAAGGAACCGCGCGACAGTGTCTCCACGCGCGCGGCGAACTCGTACTCCCAGTCGCCCGCCCGTTTGGCGACGCCGAGCGGCAGCGGCGAACTGCTGCCCGCGATACAGGCGACGGTCTCCGAACACGTGCCCCGCTCCTGTTCGAGGAGCACCTGGTGGGACGCGCCCAGCAGTCTCAACTGCAGTTTCGCGTCGGCGAGTTCGATGTCGAGGGTGGCGAGCGCGGGCAGCGGTTCGCGTCCGAGGGCCCAGGCGAGGTCGGCCGCGCGCGTGTCGGTGTAGGCGGTGTTGAGGGTCGTGAGCATGGGTCGGCTCCGCTGCACGCAAGAGTGGGATCGGTCCGTCGCACCCCGGTCGGCGCCGGGCGGTGATCCGGGCCCGGTCGGCCAGGTCAGAAGGTTGTTCCGGGGTCTGCGTCGGCGATACGAGGGAATCATGAACGGCGCGTCCGCCACAGCGTTTTTACCCAACTTCGTAGGGTTTCCATCCCCCCGAGGGCTCCACAGCTCAACTGTTCAACAAGAAAGTGCGCCCCTGGGGGGCTCGCAAAATGCTTCACGCCCCCACAACGACGAAGCGCCCTCCGGGAGATGTCTCCCGAAGGGCGCTCATACGACCGGACGCGGTCGCGCGGAGGCCGGGCCGCCACCC
>NZ_JBHWZP010000548.1:0-3686 GCF_042728395.1 Streptomyces sp. NPDC060205 | reverse complement strand
GGATCGGTGGGGGCGCCTGCGTGGTGTTCGCTGTGGAAGGCGCCCGGACTGCGGGGAGCGCCAGGACTTATCGTGTGTGAACTGCCTTCGCCGGGTCAGCCCTTGAGGCCGCCGGCCGTCAGTCCGCTCATGATGTTGCGCTGGAAGATGAGGAAGAGGATGAGCGTCGGCAGGGACGCGATGGTCAGGGAGGCGATCAGGACGTTCTCAGGCACGCTGGTAGCCAGGGAGTAGATGCCGACGGCGAGGGTCTGTTTCGACGGGTCGGGCAGAACCAGCATCGGCCAGAGGAAGTCCTTCCAGACGCCGACGACGGCGAAGATGGACACCACGCCGAGGATGGGCCGGGACACGGGCAGCACGATGGACCACAGGACGCGCAGGGGTCCCGCGCCGTCCATGGAGGCCGCGTCGAGCAGTTCTTTGGGGATCGAGTCGAAGAACCGCTTGAGCAGGAAGATGTTGAAGGCGTTGGTGACCGACGGGAGCCAGATCGCCCAGGGCGAGTTGAGCAGATTGCGTTCGACGATGGGCACGTCCAGCGCGGTGAGGTACTGCGGTACGACGAGGACGGTCGCCGGGATCATCAGGGTGGCGAGCATCAGGCCGAGGATCAACTTGCCGAGTACGGGCCGCAGTTTGGACAGCGAGTAGGCGGCGGCGACGTCGAGGACCAGCTGGAAGGCGAGTGCGCCGAACGCGTAGTAGAGGGTGTTCATCAGGAGTTTGGCCAGGTCCATCACCTCCCAGGCCCGCTTGTAGTTCTCCGCGTGGACGGAGCCCGGCACCCAGGTGGGCGGGGTCTGGACGGCTTCCTGGGTGGTCTTGAGCCCGCTGGTCACCATCCAGTACAGCGGGCCGAGGAAGGCCAGCGTGAACAGGACGACGACGAGCCCGAAGGCCACCCAGTACAGGGCCTTGCCGCGCGGGCGGGCCAGTTGGGCGGGTGAGATCAGCGTGCGAGTGGACATGTGCGTGTCTCCCCCGGTCCTAGTCCTGGTCGGCGCGGTTGAGTCTGGTGTAGACGGCCGAGAAGCCGGCCAGCAGGACGAGCAGGAGCAGGCCGAGCGCCGCCGCGGCCCCGTAGTTGTTGAAGTTGAAGGCGTACTGGTAGATGAGGTAGACGACGGTGGTGGTGGAGCCCTCGGGTCCCGCACCGCCGGTGAGCAGGAACGGCTCGATGAAGACCTGCATGGTGGCGATGATCTGCATGAGGAGCATCAGCAGCAGGATGAGCCGGGTCTGCGGGACGGTGACGTGCCAGACCTTGCGGAACAGTCCCGCGCCGTCGAGTTCGGCGGCCTCGTACAGCTCGCCGGGTACGCCCTGGAGCGCGGCGAGGTAGATGAGTGTCGCGCCTCCCATGTTCATCCAGGTCGAGGCGACGACCACGGAGAGCATCGCGGTGTCCGGGTCCTGGAGCCACTGCTGGGCGGGGACGCCGAAGACGCCGAGTATCTCGTTGAACATGCCGTACCCGGGGTCGTACAGGTACTTGAAGAGCAGGACCGAGGCGGTCGGCGGGAGCATCACCGGCAGGTAGACCAGCAGCCTCAGGTAGCCCTGGCCGTGCCGGAACTCGTTGATGATCAGGGCGGTGACGAACGGGACGACGAAGCCGAGGAGCAGGGCCAGCACCGTGAACCACAGGGTGTTGCGCCAGGCCTGGCCGAAGGCCGGGTCGTTCCAGACGGTGACGAAGTTGTCCCAGCCCACCCAGCTGACGTCGCCGTCCTCGGTCTTCTGGAAGGCGAGGAGGAACTCCCGGACGATCGGGTACCAGGAGAAGAAGGCGAAGCACAGCACCGCTCCGATGAGGAAGCCGTGGGCGGTGAGGTTGCGGCGCAGGCTCTTGCCGAACCCGCCGTCCGGGAGGTGCGGCGCCCCCGTGCGGGGCTTGCGGGGACGGCGGTCCTTGACCGCCGGGTCCTTGGTGAGGGTGGGGGCCGACATGCTCGCTCCTTGACGTGCTGCGGCGGCGCGCGGGCGGGCCGGGCGGTGGTGTCACCCGCCCGGCCGCCGCACGGTCACTGGGTGGCGAGAACCTGGTTGACCTGGGACTCGGCGGTGGACAGGAGCTTGTCTATGTCGGCGTCCTTGTTGGTGAGGATGCCCGACATGACGTTGTCGAGGACCTTGTAGATCTCCTGGGCCTTCGGCGGTTCGGCCTTGCCCGGGACCGGGGTGTCGGTGAACGCCTTGAAGTTCTCCACCGGCATGGTGGCGAACTCCTTGCGGGCCGCGTCGTCCTTGGTCTTGGAGCCGTTCAGCCACAGGTTGGGCTGCGGGAGCCCCACGGGCAGGTCGTCCGCCTTGGAGCGCTGCCAGTCGTACTGGCCCTTGCCGACCGTGGTGAACTTGAAGTTCAGCCAGGCGATGGACGCCTTGACCTTGTCGGCCGAAATACCCTGCTTGATCATGTAGTTGTTGCCGCCGGCGAGGGTGTTCTCACCGCCCGGGATCGGCCCCATGCCGAAGTTCTCGTACTTGGCGCCGAGTTGCTGGACCATGTACGTGACGTCGTCGGGCGCGGCGAGGAACATGCCCAGCTTGTCGGTGGCGATCTGCTTCTGGAGGTCACCCCACTTCAGCAGCTGGGTCTTGCCCATGGAGTCGTCGTCCCAGCGCATGGCGTGCAGGTTCTCGGCGACCTGCTTGCCGGTCGCGTCGTTGAAGGCGGCCTTCTTGCCGCTCGCGTCGACGACGTCACCGCCGAGGCTGTACATCTGCGCGGTGAAGTGCCAGCCGCCGGTGTTGGCCGCGCTGTACTCCCCGAAGCCGGCGACACCGCCCCCGAGGTCCGCGATCTTCTTGGCCGCGCTGCGGACCTCGTCCCAGGTCTTCGGCGGGGAGTCCGGGTCGAGGCCGGCCTCCTTGAAGAGCTTGCGGTTGATGAGCAGGCCCATGCGGTAGTTGCTGGTGGGCAGGCCGTAGAGCTTGCCGTCCTTCTTCAGCGAGCCCAGGACGTCGGGGTCGATGTCCTTCAGCAGCGGAACGCTCTTGTCGTTGACGTACGCGGTGATGTCCTGGGCGCCGTCGTTGTCGAGGACCTGGGGCAGGTCGGTGAAGTACGTGTAGAACACGTCGGGCTGGGACTTCGCCTTGAGCATCGCGGTGAAGCGCGGCGGCTCCAGACACTGGCCCGGTGTGGAACGGCCGTTGATCGTGACGTTCGGGTACTTCTTGTTGAACTCCTTGACGTCCTCGTTCCACTGCTTGAGCTCGGCCGCCTTCGCCGCGGGGGGCATGCAGTCGATGGAGATGGACACCTTCGTCTTCGGGTCCAGCGGTGCGGCGGGATCGGCTTTCGCGCCGTTGCCGGAGCCGTTGTCGCCGTCGTCGCCGCTGCTGCTCGTGCCGCAGGCGGCGAGTGCCGTCAGCGTGAGCGCGGAAGCGAGGGTGACCGCGCCGACGCGGCGGGTGCGGCGGAACCGAGCTCTTCTCATGGGTGGTCCCCTTCGGGCATGAACGTGGAAGGCGCCCTCATCGCCGGTGCGATGTGGGGCGCCGCACACTCAACCACCGCGAACAGATGACCGCAATATCTCGCGCAGATTTCGTAAATGGTTGACAGCACGACGCATACGGTTGATCTCGGGGAGGGTGCATGCGCGCAAGCAGAAGCGCGGGGGGGGGCCAAACCCGCGCCCCCCCCCCGGGGGGGGGGGCTAAAGACCCCCCGCGCC
>NZ_JBHWZP010000547.1:0-3744 GCF_042728395.1 Streptomyces sp. NPDC060205 | reverse complement strand
GATCAGCAGGTGATGGTGCCCTTGCGCAGGGCGTGACCGCCGTCGTTGGTGTCGTCGGCCCAGTGGACGGGCTTGGAGCCGGCCACACAGGCGCCGGAGCCGGCGACGGAGAAGCCCTCGTTGTTGTAGTTGGGCATGCCGGACGGGCGGTCGAAGGCGGCGGTGACGGTGAAGACGCCGGTGGTGTCGATCTGCAGAGTGCGGTGCCGGCCGTCGCAGGTGTCGTCGCAGACCGCCCACAGGCGCGCGGCCTGGGGTTCCCACTGCAGTTCCATCACCCCGGCCATGCCGCTGCTGAAGGAGGCGACCCGGGTGGAGCTGCCGGAGTCGGTGAGGACATAGCCGTAGATCATCCCGGTGCCTTCGACGCCGACGAAGAACACGCCGCCACTGTGGGCGCCGTAGCGCGCCGGATCGTAGACCGCTCCGGTGGAGGCGTCCTTGAAAGCGGACCCGACGAGATGGGCGTCGGGGACCCAGGTGATCCCCTCCAGGCCCAGGTTGGAGCCCGTCGTGGGCAGGTCGGAGGTGAGGTTCCACTCCTTGGACGCGGTCAGTGACGAGCCGGACAGGGTGACGTCGTACCGCAACACCGACAGGCGGCTCGTACCGGAGGCGTCGCCGTTCCGCTCACTGGCGACGAACACTCCGCCGGCCGCGCCGGAGGCGGTCAGGGTGACGCCCTCGCTGTCGGGGCTCCCGGAACCACCGGTGAAACGCAGGGCCTTGCCGGAGGACCATCCGTTACCGGTGTCCGGCTTCCAGCCGGCGGAGCCGCCCCCCACCAGGCGCCACAGCTTTCCGCTGTTCTGCGCGCCCCACAGCACGTCGCCCTCCTGGTAGAGGCCGCTCAGGTCCTGGCCGAAGACGTCGGAGGCGTCCGCCGTCGCCACGCTGCCGCTGCCCGGCCACGCCACCGGACCGGTCGTACCTCCGCCACCGTCCCCGGAGGTGCCGCAGCTGTTCGGGCCGCTCAGGGTCACGGCCGACGCCTGCTGGAAGGCGCCGGTGCCGTCCGGGCAGCGCGACCAGGACGGGTCGGAGTGCTCGCTCCAGGAGAAGCTGTCCACCAGGGTCTTGCCGTCGGCGAGATAGAGGCGAGCCTCGTCGTCGGAGCCCAGGCCGAACTTGTCGTGGACGTCGAATGCCCGATGGCCGCCCGCTGCCAGAGTGGTTCCCGAGGCGATCGTGTAGGCGTGGGTCGTGTCGTCGTCCTTGAGGATCCAGCCGGAGACGTCGATCGTGGCGGTGCCCTTGTTGACCAGCTCGATGGAGTCGTTGACGTCCCCGGTGGTCACCACCTCGTTGACGCGGACGTCGTCGGCGACGGCGGCATGCGCCGCAGGCACACCGCTGAGCACGCCGGCGGCCAACAGCGCGCCGGCGGCAAGGAAACGGGCAACAACACGACGCCCACCACGGGCGATCGATCTGTTCACGGGTTCCGTCCTGACATGGTCATGGGAAGGGCGGCCCGATCGTCCCGGCCCGGACCCAACAGCTCTCCCACACCAGGAGGACAGCGGGTGAACGGCAGGCGCACCGTGATCGCCAAGGCCCGACGCACCGTGCGCCCGGTGACACTCGTCAGGGCAGGCAGGTGGAGAGGCGGAGAGCGAAATGTGCGCCATGGGCACGCGGGACGATCTCAAGCGTGCCGCCGTGGACGGTGGCGATGCGCTGGGCGATGGCCAGGCCGAGGCCGGCGCCACCGGTGTCCTGCGCGCGGGCGTCGTCGAGGCGGGTGAAGCGCTCGAAGATCCGCTGATGGTCTTCGGGCGGGATGCCGGGGCCGTCGTCGACGACGTCGACGACCGCTGTGTCGTGCTGGGTGTCGTGGGTCAGGCAGACGGCAATGGTGCTGGTCGCATAGCGTTCGGCGTTGTCGAGGAGATTGCCGATGACGCGGGCCAGCAGAGCCGGGTGGCCCTGCACGGCGACGGGGCCGGGCTCCGTGTGCAGGTCGATGTCGATGCCGTGCGGCGGCCGGCGACGGACGGTTTCCTCCCGTACGACGTCGGTGAGGTCGACGCTCCGCCGCGGTCGCCGGTCGCCGTGCTGGGCGTCGAGGCGAGCCAACAGCAGCAGGTCCTCCGTCAGTTCCTGTACGTGGATGGTGTCTTCGTGGGCCGCGTGGACGACCTGGGGCCAGTCGGCGGCATCCGGCCGGTTGAGGGCGAGCTCAAGTTCGGTGCGCAGGCAGGCGAGCGGAGTACGCAGTTCGTGCGAGGCATCCGCGGTGAACTGCCGCTGCCGGTCGACGGCGGACTGCAGCCGGTTCAGGGTGGTGTTCATGGTGGTGGCGAGACGCGCGATCTCGTTGCCCGCCCGGGGCACGGGAACGCGCCGGTCGAGATGACGGGCGCTGAGTTCGGCGAACTCGGCACGGATGGCCTCGACCGGGCGCAGCACCCGGCCGACCGCGAACCATGTGCTGCCCGCGATCAGGGTGACGAGTGCCACCGTTCCGCCGGCCAGGGACCACACGACGGTGTTCAGCCGGGCCTGTTCGCCGTGGAGTGAATAGATCAGCACGACGTAGCCGGGAAATTCGGGATAGGCGTTGGGCCGCTGGACGGGTGTCGAAGAGGCCCAGGGGGCGAGGGACAGCGCTCCCTGGTTGTTGAGGGCGTCGTACATCGCCTCGTGACCGGACGGTCCGGGACGGCCGGAACTCAGGTCGTAGGGCTTCCTGCAGAAGCTGACACGCTCATGGACCTGGAGGGTGCGCGGGTCGGAGCGGCATTGCGGTACCTGTTCGCCCCTGTCGGTCGCTCGATCGCGCTTGACCTCTATGCGCAGCCAGTGCTGGGTCTCCGCGCTGCGCCGCTGGCCGTCCTGGAGGATCGAGGCCCGTACCGCGAGCGTCGTGCCGGTGGCGGCCGCGGTCAGGGGCACCGCGGCGATCACCGCGGCCAGAAGAGTCAGCCTCATGCGGATGGTGGCGGGGTACAAGCGGCGCAGCAGGGGCATCAGACGTATCAGTCGTAGCCATTTCATGATCGTGTGCCTTCGCCGGCGTCCAGCCGGTAGCCGACGCCCCGGACGGTGCGGATCGAGCGCTGCTGGAAGGGAGTGTCGAGCTTGCGGCGCAGAGCGCTGATGTAGACCTCGACGATGTTGACGTCGCCGTCGAAACGGTCGTCCCAGACATGTTCGAGAACCTCGCACTTGGACACCGTCTCCCCCTTGCGGCCGGCCAGATACTCCAGAACGGCGAACTCGCGGGCGGTCAGCGCCAGCTCGCGGCCGTCCCGTCGGCACCGGCGGCCGGCCGGGTCGATCTCCAGGTCCCCGACACGGATCACGCTGGGGCGCTCGGGGCGGCCCCGGCGGATCAGGGCGCGCAGTCGGGCCGCGAGCGCGACGAAGGAGAACGGCTTGGTGACGTAGTCGTCCGCGCCGGTGTCCAGGCCCTCGGCCTGGTCGTACTCGCCGTCCTTGGCGGTGAGCATCAGGACCGGCGTCCACACCCCCTCCTGGCGCAGCTGTGCGCACAGCCGCAAGCCGTTCAGACGAGGCAGCATCACGTCCAGTACGAGCACGTCGTACTCGTTCTCCAGGGCCAGCTCCAGGCCGCGTCGACCGTCGTGGGCCGTATCGACCGCGTAGCCCTCGCCGACCAGTCCCCGGCACAGCAACTCCGCCAACCGCCGGTCGTCCTCGACCACCAGTATCCGCATGCCCTCAGCATGACCGATCGGTCCTGTGGGGAGTCTGAAGGTTCCTGAAGGGCTTTCAGGA
>NZ_JBHWZP010000546.1:0-3753 GCF_042728395.1 Streptomyces sp. NPDC060205 | reverse complement strand
TGTTGGTTCAGGGTGCCAGGCAGTTCGGGCCGGGCAGTTCGCGAGGCAGCCCGGGCCATGGCTGCCCTGGAGGCCGTCGGTGTGGGGCTGCAGGCCGATGCCACCCGCGCGCAGGGGCTGGGGGATACGTCAGCCGGCGAGGTTCTCCTCGACCCACTGGCGGAGGTCAGTCACGGGGATCGCGCGGCGTGCGTTGTACGTGTCGTCCTTCGCCCATGCGACGCCGCGGCCCTGCGCGAAGACCGCCCGGTACTTCCGCGTCATGTTGTCCGGGTCGGCGGCCAGCTCGTCGAGCAGCGACGGAACCGTCCACACCGCACGACGGAACGGACGGCCCAGCACGGTCTCAAGCGTCTCGGCCAGCTCGCCGTAGGTGATGGTGTCACCGGCGAGGTAGACGATCTCGTCGCGGATGCGAGGTTCGGCGAAGAGGATGTCCGCGGTCAGGACGCCGATGTCCTCGGGCGTCGTCACGGTGACCGCCGTCTTGAGACTTCCCAGCGCGTGGACGGTGTCGTCGGGCAGGTCCACCATGCCCGAGCCGGGCTCGAAGAGGTAGTTCATGAACATGCCGGTGGAGATGATGACCCACTCGGTCCGGTCCTGGGACCGCAGCAGGTCACGGACGTCCAGCTGGGAGTCGAAGATGTCCTGCGGGCTTCCTCGGCCGATGACGTCGAAGTCGACGCCGAACTGCCACGGGAAGTACCGCGGGACCCTCGCCTGGAGGGCGGCCTGGGCGACCTTCATGGGGGTGTCGAGGCCGGCGGTGATGCCCGTGCACCCGATGACCGTGTCGTAGTCGGCGAAGAGGAAGGCGAGCTCGTCGACGGTGTTCTTCACGAGGTCCCCTTCGACGATCTTCACGCCCAGGTCCTTGATTTCAGCGACGTCGCGCTGCTTGGCGGGTGCCGTGGACGCGATGGCGCCGGCCCGCAGGAGCACGCTGACGGACGAGCCCTCCACGTCCTTCGCCCGTCGGACGACGTTGCGGATGACGGGCATGCCGAGCTCCCCGGCTCCGATGATGAGGATGTCCCGGGAGGTGGGGATCGAGCTGTCGTTGGTCATCTGAAGGCCACTCTCGTGTTCGTCCTGCCCCAGCGTGTTCTGGTCACTGGGGTCTCGAAAATCACCGTAGACTTTGACATCAGTGTCAAGGTCAAGTCGTCCGCTGACGAGGAGGAGCGAGTGATGAAGATCAGTGAGGCCGCCCAAAGGGTAGGAGCCCCGGCTCGCATGCTCCGCTACTACGAGCAGCAAGGGCTCATCGAGTCGTCGCGATCGGCCAACGGTTACCGCGACTACTCCGAGGACCAGGTGGAGCACGCACGTCACGTCCGGGCGCTCATCGAGGCCGGTCTGTCGACGAGGATGATCAAGATCGTGCTGGACATCGAGGCTCCCTCGACCCGGGACGCAGCAGGCGCGTCCACCCAAATCCTGGCGGAGGAGCTCGCTCGCGAGCTGCGCGTCGTCGAGAACAGGATCGTGTGCCTGGAGAAGAGCCGGGACGCGGTGATCGGCTACCTCCGGCGAACGGGCCATGCAGACCTGCTGACCCCAGCGTGACTCGCCACCCCGGGGCCCGCGGGCGGAGGGGCACGGCCCTCGGCCTGTGGGCGACGTCGGCCTCATCGGCGTCCACGTCGGCCGCCCGGCCATCGCCCATGCGTTGTGGATTGGTGCAGCGGGTGAGGCACCGCAACCTCTGAGCGCGCCATCCATGCGGCGTTCCCGGCCTCGCGACGAGGCGGCTCAGTACTGGAGAGGGCGTCCCCCGGACCATCCGGACCAGCGGTCGATTGCGACGCGGACCGTGACGAGCGGGCTGTCCCTGGCGGGGTAGTCCCTGCCGAGGAAGTGTCGCGACAGCCGGTCGATGTCAGTCAGGCCCTCGTCGGGCTTTATCGACACCACATGCCCCTGGAGGGAGATGTGGGTGCCGAAGTCTTCCGCTACGAGCACGGTCAGTGCCACGTAGCCGACTGCACCGCCCCGGCGTCACCGGAGTGCTTAAGTCTGTCCCTCGTCTGTTTTTCCATCACAGGCCGTCACCGGTCAGGGGTATGGCACAGCTACTTAGCTTGTGCTTTAACCTCGGGATCTTCTTGTCGTGCCTGGTTCTGTCCCCCGCTGAACGTCACGGATGGACTGGGAGTCAGGCTGTGCAGATCGCAGGGGTAGACCTGTATGTGAATCACCCGCTGATGGCGCTCGGTTCGACCGAGTGGATCCCTACCACACTGGCCCTCGACGGTGCTCCTGCCGCTGCGTGCGACACGCACCTCATCGTTCGGGTGCAGGTCCAAGTTGCGCTGGTCAAGGGTGAGCTTTCTGTCAGATACCGGCTCAGGGGAAGCGTTCGCGAAAGCGTCACGCTTCCGTGAGGACCTTTTCGACTGCCTGACCGCGCGCGGGGACGAACTGGTCGACCTCGCCGACGCGTTGCTGTGCGTGGACGGTCCGGTGACGGCACCGGTGGACCTGACGCTGGTGGCCGAGCACCGGCGTGGGCACGGCACAATGTACGACGCGTTGAACTGCGGGAACATCGACGTGCCCCGGTTGCGGGCAGATGCTGGCCGGCCTGCCGATGCGGCAGGCCGCCGACGGGCGCCCGGTCCTCGCGGTCGACGTGAGCAACTGGCTGCGCCCGGACGCCCTGACCAGCGCGGATCGTCTGTTCTGCCATGTCTACGGCCGCAGCGGCCGGTCCTCTGACCAGTTCGTCACCGGTTGGCCGTACTCCTTCGTCGCCGCGCTGGAGTCGGGCCGTACGTCCTGGTGCCAGCTCCTGGACGCCGTCCGCCTCGGACCCGAGGAGGACGGCGTCGAGGTCACCGCCGCGCAGGTCCGCCGGGTGCTCACCGACCTGATCGAGATGGGCCGCTGGCACGCGGGTGACCGCGACATCCTCATCGTCTTCGACGCCGGATACGACGCCCCGCGCATGGCCCACCTCCTGGCCGGCCTCCCGGTCGAGGTCCTCGGGCGGATGGGCACGGACCGGGTCATGCGCCGCCCGGCACCCTCCCGCGAGGAGTACTACCTGGCCCAGCCCCGCGGCGGCCACCCGCCCAAGCACGGCGGGGAGTTCCGCTTCCCCAAGCCCGAGACCTGGGCGAGCCCGACGCCGCGACCATGCAGGTCACCGACCGGTACGGCATCGCCCGCGCGATGGCCTGGGACCGCATCCACCCCCGCCTGACCACCCGCTCCGCATGGATCGACCACGCCGGCGAGCTCCCCGTCATCGATGGCACGCTGCTCCGCCTCCAGGTAGACCGCCTGCCCGGCGGAGGCGACCCGCTGCCCCTGCGGCTGTGGTCGTCGGCCACCGCCCTGAGCGGCGAGGACGTCGACGTCCGCTGGCAGACGTCCCTGAGGTGCTTCGACCTGGAGCACACCTTCCGGCTCATGAAGCAGACCCTGGGCTGGACCCGGCCAAAAATCCGCACCCCCGACGCCGGCGAACGCTGGACTCCGCCCGCACCTGCTCTGTCCAGCCCGTGCGCCGAAACCCTCAACGCCCTTCCCTGGACGGCCACTTGGCTCGAAGAACCGGCGGGCCGCCACCCGTTACCACCCCCAGTAGTGACAGACGATCTGTCAGTGCCAGAAGCCGTGCGTGGGCCGCCGCCTGGATGGCGGCGGCCCCGGGTCACCGACGGTGTCTTCCCGGAAGGGCGGGGGAGGCCCCGCCGTGAGCGGTCATCGATTCACCGTTCGTTTCGTGACGGTTCCCTCAGG
>NZ_JBHWZP010000545.1:0-3758 GCF_042728395.1 Streptomyces sp. NPDC060205 | reverse complement strand
GTTTCCTCGGCGGCGCCGGCCGGAGCGCCCTGCGCGGCATCGGGCAGGGCCCGGCCGCCACCGGGCCCGCCCCTGTTTCCGCTGCTGCCGCGCAGGGACGACAGGGTGGAGTTGCCCTTGAGGCGGATCCCCACGTCGTTGAGGTAGACGCCGTCGATCACGAGGTCGGCCTCGATGTAGTCCTTGGTGCCGTCCTCCTCGAACTCCTTCATCATCTTGGTGAAGTCGGTCTGCTGATAGGTGAGTTGGAGCGAGTGCGCCACCGTCGTGTCGTACAGGTCCACCGTGCCCCGTACGTCGTCGGTGATCGCGTCGGCCTCGACCCGTGAGGACGAGGTGACGTACGGGGAGATCCGTGCGTCGCCGAGGAAACAGACCATGGTGGCGAGCCCGACGCCCAGCGCGGCGGCCGGCTTCCAGTGATGGCGCAGCCGTACGGGCACCCGGTCCTTCAACCGCCGCCCGCGCCGCACGCTGGTCCCGCCGCTCATCACAGGTCCGTCGTGTCGTAGCCGGTCAGTACGGTGACCCGCTGGCCGGACGTACGCTCCTGGAGGGCGCTGACCAGGTCACCGGGCTCGGCGCCCTTCTTCAGCCGGACGGTGTAGAAGATCTCGCTCAGCGCGCCGCCGCGGATCGTCTCCGTGCTGACCAGCTCGAACTCGCTGGTGTACTTGATCAGGACGTCACGGATCTGCGGGGTGTAGTCCTCACCGGCCGGGACCTGGACCTTGACGACCTGCCGCTGCACGTTCAGCGCGAACCAGTTGAACTTGAACATCACCAGGATCACGGTGCAGATCACGACGGCGCCGACCGCGGCCAGCGTGTAGAAGCGGGCGCCGCAGGCCATGCCGATGGCCATGGCGAGGAAGATGAAGCCGACGTCCCTCGTCTCCTTGACCGCGTTGCGGAAGCGGACCACGGACAGGGCGCCGACCAGGGAGAACGCGCGGGCCAGGTTCGAGCCGACGACCAGCATGATCAGGGCGACGATCATGCCCACGATGACCAGGGTCTGTACGTAGGACTGGCTGTAGGAGACATTGCGGTGCGTGTACCGGTACACGTATCCGATCAGCGTGGACAGGACGAAGGACAGCGCCATCGCCGCCACGACGTCGGCCACGCTGAACGTGCCGCTGAGTTCCTGCAGTTCGAAGTTCACAGTGCTCCTGCCTTCAACGACGCATCGGGCTGCGCCGGCCGCTGCTCCAGCGGCTGCTCTTCGGTGGGGGTGGGCGGAGGACAGTCCGCCTCGTTGACATGGAAGACCGACCGCGGGGCCAGACCGAACGCCTCGACGGACTGCACGTACTTCGAGATGCGTACGAGGTTGAGGTTGCGCCGGGCGGCCAGGTCGGTGATCCAGTGGGGGGTGCGCTCGTTGACCTTGATCTCCATGACGGACATGTGCGGCGGGATCGTGAACCGGTTCTCCGGGGTCCGGATACCGAAGTGGAAGTCCCGGTCCCGGCCACGGATGCGACGGTCGAAGGTGACCCGCAGTCCGGTGTCGGCGTTCCGCCCGACCAGGGCCTCACGCTGGTAGCCGGTGATCGCGGTGGGCTTGAGGTCGAGCCGTACGACCAGGTCGAGGACCTCCTGGATGAAGGCGCTCTCCCGCGGCGAGTGCTCCACCATCTCCCGGCCGTCGCACAGCCGCCGTGCCACGCCGTACGGAAGGGTGATGCGGCGCTTCTGCGTGACCCGGTTGACGCGCTGCTTGATCTCCACGCAGACCGGCGCCTCGTCGGTGACCCCGTCGAGATCGCCGTAGTGCCGGATGCGCAGCTTGCGCCGGAACTTCAGGCCCTCGATCTTCTCCCAGTAGAAGCGGAGCTGCGGGGTGTCGTAGTAGAGGCTCCACACGCCGTACCCGCCGACCGGGCTGTGCAGATCGCGGTCCATCCGCTCGGCCAGCTCGTCGCGGATCTCCGCCGCCTGGTCGACCGGGACCAGGTACTTCAGCTCGAACCGGTTGAACGCGTGCAGCCGACTGGCCACGTGCAACGGGTCTTCGCTCTCCTCGTCCCTCTCCTGCGCGGCGGCAGCCTTCGACAGGAACACCATGCGCCTCCCTCATTCGTACGTTGCGGACCGGCGGACCGACCGGCCTGGCACACGCAACCAACGGCGAATGAGGAGCCCATGAGAATCACGGGTTGATTTCAGGAGTCTTGAGGGGGACGCGAAGGTGAACTGGAGGCAAACGGGACAGTTCGCTGCGGGAACGGCACCGCGGCGCTCACGGACAGGCCACTTGCGGCCAGGCCACTCACGGCCAGGGGCTCAGGTGCCGAGCAGCGCACCCACGAAGTCGTTCCGGAAGGTCCCCGTCGGGTCGAGCTCCGCGACCAGGGCCTTGAAGTCGGCCATCCGCGGATAGCGCCCCCGCAGGTCCGAAGGCTCCGCCGTGAACACCTTCCCCCAGTGCGGCCGCGCGTCGAAGGGCGCCAGCGCCTCCTCCAGCCGCCGGACCACGGGCAGCACGGCCGCCGTGTCCTCGACCCAGGTGAAGTGGAACGCCACGGTGTCCCGCCCGTACGCCGGACTCAGCCACTGGCTGTCGGCGGCGACCGTGCGCACCTCGCAGATCTGCAGCACCGGCGCGACCGTCCCGCGGATCGCGTCGACGGCGTGCAGGGCGTCGGCCGCGTACGAGCGCGGGAGCAGGTACTCCGACTGCAGCTCGGCGCCGCTGCTCGGGGTGAACTCGGGCCTGAAGTGCGGCAGCCGCTCATGCCAGGGGCCGGGCACGCCGAACTGCTGCGTGCAGTTCACGGCGGGCATCCCCGGCACCGGGTGCATCGCCTCGGCGGCGGGCTCGGCCCACGGGAAGCCGTCCCACGGCACGTCCGTACGCCGCTTCACCCACGCCTGCACGAACCCCGACCGCCGCCAGTCGGTGAACAGACTCACGCTGTACGCCGACGCGGACACCGTCTCGAAGTCCAGCCCGGCCAGTGGCAGCCGGCCGAAGACGTGCTGGGCGACCTCGAAGTCCGGCTCCAGGTCGAGGGTGAGCGCGGTGACGACACCCAGGGCGCCCAGCGAGGTCACGGCGCCGTCGAAACGGGGGTCGTCGCGGCCGATGCTCAGGACCGAGCCGTCGGCGAGGACCAGCTCGACCTCACGGACCGGGGAGGCCAGCGAGCCGTTCGCGTTGCCCGAGCCGTGGGTGCCCGTCGCCACCGAGCCCGCCACGGAGATGTGCGGGAGGGAGGCCATGTTGGGCAGGGCGAGCCCGTGCTCGTGGACCGTCCGCGCGAGTTCCGCGTACCGGACGCCGCCGGCCACGCGGACCGTACGGGTCGCCGTGTCCACCTCGATGGACGGGGGGAGGGCGGTGAGGGAGAGGAGGGTGCCCTCGGGGCCCGGGTCGGCGATCAGGTTGAAGGAGTGGCCGCTGCCGAGCACTCGGGCGTGGGGGCTGCGGGCGATCAGGTCGCGGAGGGCGTCCAGTGAGTGTGGACGCTGCAGCTCCTTGGCGGAGTACGTGATGTTCCCCGCCCAGTTCCTCAGACCCTCAGCCATCCCTCACCCTTCCCAAAAGTCCTCCCTGGAACCTACCTCTCCGTGACCTGCGATGTCGTCTGCGGCCCGGTGGGGGCCGATCGCGCAGTTCCCCGCGCCCCTTGAGGGCGGGGCTGCGCCCCGGGCCCCGTTCGTCGTCTGCGGGCCGGTGGGGGTCACCCGCGCAGTTCCCCGCGCCCCTGAAAGATGAAAGGCAGGGGCGTAGCCCCGCTTTTCAGGGG
>NZ_JBHWZP010000544.1:0-3779 GCF_042728395.1 Streptomyces sp. NPDC060205 | reverse complement strand
GCGTTTGAGGACAAAGGGGGGCGAGGGGGCGCAGCCCCCATGCAGTGACGGGACGGGTAGGGGCGGCGGGGGCGAAAAACGCTACGCCGGGACCGACGCCACTCCCGGGGCCAGGAACGGCTTGCCGTTGACCCGTTGGGAGACACCCTCACGGTCCAGGTACGGCGTGATGCCACCCAGGTGGAACGGCCACCCGGCACCCGTGATCAGGCACAGGTCGACATCCTGCGCCTCAGCCACGACACCCTCGTCGAGCATGAGCCCGATCTCCTGGGCGACGGCGTCGAGAACACGGGCCCGGACCTGCTCCTCGTCCAGGACGGAGTCGCCCTGCTGAAGCAGCGCGGCGACCTCGGGGTCGAGCTCGGGCTTGCCGCTGTCGTACACGTAGAAGCCGCGCTTGCCCGCCTTGACGACCGCCGCGAGGTTCGGCGAGACCGTGAAGCGGTCGGGGAAGGCCCGGTTGAGCGTCTCGGAGACGTGCAGACCGATCGCGGGACCGACCAGTTCGAGGAGCACCAGCGGAGACATCGGCAGTCCCAGCGGCTCGACCGCCTTCTCGGCGACCGCGACCGGCGTGCCCTCGTCGATGACGTTCTGGATCTCGCCCATGAAGCGGGTGAGGATGCGGTTCACGACGAACGCCGGGGCGTCCTTGACCAGGACCGCGGTCTTCTTCAGCTTCTTGGCGACACCGAAGGCGGTCGCGAGGGAGGCGTCGTCCGTCGCCTCGCCCCGCACGATCTCCAGGAGGGGGAGGATCGCGACCGGGTTGAAGAAGTGGAAGCCCACGACCCGCTCGGGGTTCTTGAGCTTCGACGCCATCTCGGTCACCGACAGCGAGGAGGTGTTGGTGGCGAGGATCGCGTGCGCCGGGGCGACCGCCTCGACCTCAGCGAACACCTGCTGCTTGACGCCGATCTCCTCGAAGACGGCCTCGATGATGAAGTCGGCGTCGGAGAAGCCCTCGGCCTTGTCCAGGACACCGGAGACCAGAGCCTTCAGGCGGTTGGCCTTGTCCTGGTTGACCCGGCCCTTGCCGAGCAGCTTGTCGATCTCGGCGTGGACGTAGCCCACACCCTTGTCGACGCGCTCCTGGTCGATGTCGGTCAGCACGACCGGCACCTCAAGGCGGCGCAGGAACAGCAGGGCGAGCTGCGAGGCCATCAGACCGGCGCCGACGACACCGACCTTGGTGACCGGGCGCGCGAGGGACTTGTCCGGGGCACCGGCGGGGCGCTTGCCGCGCTTTTGCACCAGGTTGAACGCGTAGATGCCGGAGCGCAGTTCACCGCCCATGATCAGGTCGGCGAGCGCCTTGTCCTCGGCGTCGAAGCCCTGCTGCAGGTCGCCGTTCTTCGCGGCGGCGATGATGTCGAGCGCGCGGTACGCGGCCGGGGCCGCCCCGTGCACCTTGCTGTCCGCGATGAAGCGGCCCTTGGCGACGGCCTGGTCCCAGGCCTCGCCGCGGTCGATGACCGGTCGGTCGACGACGATCTCGCCCTTGAGGACGGACGCCGTCCAGATCAGCGACTGCTCAAGGAAGTCCGCGCCCTCGAAGAGCGCGTCGGCGATCCCCAGCTCGTAGACCTGCACGCCCTTGAGCTGCTTGTTCTGGTTGAGCGAGTTCTCGATGATCACCGAGACGGCCTTGTCGGCGCCGATCAGGTTCGGCAGCAGGGCGCAGCCGCCCCAGCCGGGCACCAGACCGAGGAAGACCTCGGGGAGCGAGAAGGCGGGCAGGGACGCGGAGACCGTGCGGTAGCTGCAGTGCAGACCGACCTCGACGCCGCCGCCCATGGCCGCGCCGTTGTAGTACGCGAAGGTCGGCACCGCGAGCGCGGACAGCCGCTTGAAGACCTCGTGGCCGCCCTTGCCGATGGCGAGCGCGTCCTTGTGCTCCTTGAGCAGCTCGACGCCCTTGAGGTCCGCGCCGACGGCGAAGATGAACGGCTTGCCGGTGACACCGACGCCGATGATCTCGCCGGCCGAGGCCTCCTTCTCGACCTGGTCGATCGCGGCGTTCAGGTTCGCGAGCGAGGCCGGGCCGAAGGTGGTCGGCTTGGTGTGGTCGAAGCCGTTGTCCAGCGTGATGAGCGCGAAGCGCCCCGCGTTGAACGGCAGGTCGAGGTGGCGTACGTGCGCCGACGTCACGACCTCGTCGGGGAACAGCTCCGCTGCGCCCTTCAGGAGTTCAGTGGTGCTCACTTGTCGCCTCCGGCGTCCTTGTGGTGCGGGTTCTCCCAGATCACCGTGGCGCCCATGCCGAAGCCGACGCACATGGTGGTGAGGCCGTAACGGACCTCCGGCTGCTCCTCGAACTGGCGGGCCAGCTGCGTCATCAGGCGGACGCCGGAGGAGGCCAGCGGGTGGCCGTACGCGATGGCGCCGCCGTACTGGTTGACGCGCGCGTCGTCGTCGGCGATGCCGTAGTGCTCCAGGAACGCGAGGACCTGGACGGCGAAGGCCTCGTTGATCTCGAAGAGGTTGATGTCCTCGATCGACAGACCGGCCTTCGCGAGGGCCTTCTCGGTGGCCGGGATCGGGCCGTAGCCCATGACCTCCGGCTCGACGCCGGCGAAGGCGTACGAGACCAGCCGCATCCGCACGGGCAGGTCGTGCTCGCGGGCGAACTCCTCACTCGCGATGATCGAGGCGGTGGCGCCGTCGTTCAGACCGGCCGCGTTACCGGCGGTGACCCGGCCGTGCACGCGGAACGGGGTCTTGAGGCCCGCCAGGTTCTCCAGGGTGGTGCCCGGGCGCATCGGCTCGTCGGCGGTGACCAGGCCCCAGCCCGTCTCACCGACCTCCGCGTTGGTGTTGCGCACCGAGATCGGCACCAGGTCCTGCTGGATCTTGCCGTTGGCGTACGCCTTGGCGGCCTTCTCCTGCGAGCGCACGGCGTACTCGTCGGCGCGCTGCTTGGTGATCGTGGGGTAGCGGTCGTGCAGGTTCTCCGCGGTCATGCCCATGAAGAGGGCCGACTCGTCGACGAGCTTGTCGCTCACGAAGCGGGGGTTCGGGTCCACGCCCTCGCCCATGGGGTGGCGGCCCATGTGCTCGACACCGCCCGCGATGACGGCGTCGTACGCACCGAAGGCGACGGAGCCGGCCGCGGTGGTCACGGCGGTCAGCGCGCCGGCGCACATGCGGTCGATCGAGTAGCCGGGCACGGACTGGGGGAGCCCGGCCAGGATGCCTGCCGTGCGGCCCAGCGTCAGGCCCTGGTCGCCGATCTGCGTGGTCGCGGCGATGGCGACCTCGTCGATCTTCTTCGGGTCGAGTCCGGGGTTGCGGCGCAGCAGCTCCCGGATCGCCTTCACGACGAGGTCGTCGGCGCGGGTCTCGTGGTAGATGCCCTTCGGGCCCGCCTTGCCGAACGGGGTGCGGACGCCGTCGACGAAGACGACGTCCCTGACGGTACGAGGCACGATGGCTCTCCTCCAGATGCGGGATGGCTCTGCTGCGCGACACACACGCCCTGAGCGCGCGCTCACCTCCCATGCTACTTGCGGGTAACCGACCTGCCCACCCCCACAGGCGGGAGCGGCGAAGGTCACACGCGTTTGCGCGGGGCACGGGCGCGGGGTGCGCAGTTCCCCGCGCCCCTGAAAGCCGGGGGCGTCCCCGGCGTGTGATGTCTGCGGGCGCGCTCCGGCCGAACGCGACCGGTCGCGTGGTACCTGCGGGTCCGCGGTGGCTGGGCGCGCAGTTCCCCGCGCCCCTGACGGGGCGCCGTCGTGGCTCGTCGCACGGATACCCCGCGCCGGAGAAAAGCC
>NZ_JBHWZP010000543.1:0-3837 GCF_042728395.1 Streptomyces sp. NPDC060205 | reverse complement strand
GTCCGGTACCGGGTTCCGGTGACCGGACCACCCGCGTTGGTGTGTTCCCGTGCGTTCCGCATGCTCGGCGGATGAGTTCCTCACAGCACACCGAGACCCAGCACACCAAGACTCAGCAAGCCGAAGAAGCCACGTTGAACGGAGCCGTGCTCGTCACGGGCGGCACGAGCGGGATCGGCCTGGCCGTCGCGGAGGCAGTGGCCCGCGCCGGGCGCCCCGTGGTGGTCACCGGACGTTCCCAGGACCGCTGCGACGCGGCGGCCGAGCAGCTCGAAAGCATCGCGGGCGAGCGCCGGTTGGCGCTGGTCGCGGACACCACCGACCCCGACGCGCTGGCCGCGGCCGTGCGCCGGGCCGCCGAACGCTGGGGACCCGTCACCGGCCTGGTGACGGCCGCCGGCCGGCTGGCCCGCGGCTCGGTGCTCGACCTCACGCCCGACGACTTCCGCGCCGCCCTCGACACCAACGTCATCGGTACGTGGCTGGCGATCCGCGCCGTCCTGCCCGGCATGCTCGACGCCGGGCACGGCCGCATCGTCACGATCGGCTCCGTACTCGGCTCGACCGGCGCCCCCGAACGGGGCGGCTACGCCGCCACCAAGGGCGCGGTGGCCGCACTCACCCGGTCGGCGGCCCTGGAGGTCGCCGGGACCGGCGTCACCGTGAACTGCGTCGCCCCCGGGCCCGTGCGCACCCCCATGAACGAGAGCGCCACCGCCACCGACGCCGCCGCCCAGGCCGCCTTCACCGCCAAGGTGCCGCTGGGCCGCTGGGGCAGGCCCGAGGACATCGCGCACGCGGTGCTCCCGCTGCTTGCCGCGGGCTCGTCCTTCACCACCGGCGCCGTGGTGCACGCGGACGGTGGCTACACCGCGCAGTGAGCGCTCACCCGAGTCGCCCGAGTCACCCAGCGAGAACGGTTTGCTGAACGGACCGCGACGCTGGGCCCGCGCCCGGCTCGGTGATGGGCTCGGCACCGCACCCCTCTGCCTTTCCACGGAAGGACTCGCATGTCACCAGCACCGGAGAGCCACTACGCGGACGGCGCGGGCATCCGCTACCACTACCACGACCTCGGCTCGGGTCCCGACACCGTGTTCCTGCACGGTGGCGGCCCCGGCTGCACCGCGTGGAGCGACTTCGGGCCCGTCGCGCATCTGTTCGCCGCCGACCGGCGCTGTCTGCTCGTCGACATCCAGCAGTACGGCAAGTCGGAGAAGTCCCCCATCCAGGGACCGATGTGGGACCACCACGCGGCGAAGACCGTCGGCCTGCTGGACACGCTCGGCGTCGACCGCGCCGACTTCGTGTGCAGCTCGTGGGGTGGCACCATCGCCCTCAACCTCGCCGCGAAGTACCCGGACCGCGTCCGGTCCCTCGTCATCACCGGCAGCATGCCCGTCTTCTACGGACCGCTCGCCCCGCTCCCGGAGAACGGGCACCGCGGCCGCACGGCCCGCGACATCTACTACGGCGGCGAGGGCCCGACCCGCGAGAAGATGCGGGACCTCATCACGAAGCTGGAGTGGTACGACGGCGCGAAGCTCCCCGAGGAGACGCTGACACTGCGCTACGAGCAGAGCCTCGACGAGGAGGAGCGCGCGCTGGCGGCCATGTCCGACTCGCCGCGCGGCGACTGGCAGGACCTCACCGGGGAACTGGGCCAGATCCAGGCTCCCACGCTGTTCATCTGGGGCATGCAGGACGCGTTCCTCACCCCGGACTACCCGCTGATGCTGGCCCGCATGGTGCCGAACGGGAACCTCCACGTGATGGACCACACCTCCCATCACCTGGAGGAGGAACGCCCCGAGGCGTACCAATCGGTCGTCAGCGGCTTCCTCAACTCCCTGAGCTGAAACGTCCCCCTCCCCGACCGCCCTTCGGAGTGATGCATGTCCATCTGGACCGAGATCAGCCCCACCCCCTTCCGCGTCGAGTACGTCGACGCCGCCGGAGTCCCCACCCGCACCCTGCGCGCCGGCGACCCGACCGCCCAGGCCGTCGTCTTCCTGCACGGCACCAGCGGTCACCTGGAGGCCTTCGCCCGCAACATCACCGCGCACGCCGCCTACGACCTGCACGCCATCGACATGCTCGGCCACGGCTACACCGGCAAGCCCGACAAGCCGTACGAGATCGGCGACTACGTCACCCACCTCCTCGGCTACCTGGACGCCGTCGGTGTCGACAGCGTCCACATCGTCGGCGAGTCCCTGGGCGGCTGGGTCGGTGCCCGCGCCGCCATCGAGCACCCCGAGCGGGTACGCAGTCTCCAACTCCTCTGCTCCGGCGGCACCGTGGCCAACCCCGAGGTCATGGACCGCATCCGCACCAGCACCAAGCAGGCCGTCACCTCCGACGACATCGAGCTGACCCGCCGGCGGATGCGGCTGCTCATGGCCGACGACGCCTCCGCCACCGAGGAACTGGTCGAGGTCCGGCACGCGATCTACCACACGCCGGAGTTCGTCGCGGGCGTCGACAACCTCCTGTCCCTCCAGCAGATGGAGCGCCGCCAGCGCAACCTGCTGCGCCCCGAGCACCTGGCGCAGATCACCCAGCCGACGCTGGTGGTGTGGGGACGCCAGAACCCGTTCGGTGACACCCCCGAGGCGACGGCGCTGCACCAGGGCATCCCCGGCTCGCGCCTCGAACTGTTCGAGAACTGCGGACACTGGCCGCAGCACGAGCAGGCCGAGCGCTACAACGCGCTCAGCCTTGAGTTCATCGGCAAGGCCGCCGGCTGATGCGGGCGGTCCGGTTCCACGACTGGGGCGCCGCTCCGGTCCTCGACGAGGTGCCCGAGCCGGTCTGCGCGCCGGGAGAGGTCCTCGTCCAGGTCACGGCTGGCGGCGTCGCGCACCTCGATGTGACCGTCGCATCCGGCGACTTCGAGCTCAAGCCCCCGCTTCCGTACATCGGCGGTGTCGAGGGCGCGGGCACGGTCCTGGAGGCGGACGCCGACTCCGGTCTGGCCCCCGGCACCCAGGTCGTGCTGCGCGGCGGCGGCCTGGGCCTCCTGCGTGACGGCACGTGGACCGAGCGGGTCAGCGTCAAGCGCAAGGCCGTCACCCCGCTCGACGCCCCGCTCGATCCCGCGGTGGCGGCGAGCTTCTTCGTCCCCGCCACGACCGCGCACGTGGCGCTGCACGACATCGCCCGGATCGGCCAGGACGAGGACGTCGTCGTGGTCGGTGCCGCCGGCGCGGTCGGCGCGATGGTGGCCCAGCAGGCACTGGCCGCAGGAGCCCGGGTGACCGGCGTGGTCGGCCGGGAGGACCAGCTCGCCGACGTACCGAAGGGCGTAGAGGCTCTGACACTGGACGACGCGGAAGGCCTCGCCCAGGACCGGTCGGCCTCGCTGCTCGTCGACACGCTCGGCGGCGCGGGACTTGTCGGCCGCAGCCGGTGGGTGCGGCGGGGCGGACGCGCCGTGGTCATCGGCTATGTGGCGGGCACGCACGTCGAACTCGATCTGCCGAGCTGGCTGCTCGACGAGGTGGCGCTGCTGCCGGTGAACATGATCCGCCAGGAACGCCGGGCCCGCGAGGTTTCCGGCGACCTGGTGCGCCGGCTCTCCGAGGGTGAACTGACGCTGGCGGTAAAGGAGTTCAGGTTGGCGGACGCCCCTGCGGCGCTGGCCGCGCTGCGGGGCGGACGGGTGCGGGGGCGGGCGGTCCTGTTGCCCGGGTGACAGCTCGGGGCTGCGCGACCGGTACCGGGTGCGGGTCTCGCCGTGGCTGATCGCGCAGTTCCCCGCGCCCCTGAGATGCATGGCCCTTCGGGCCGCATCTCCCCGCCGGGGGCACAGCGGCGAAGCCGCGGGTCCTTGGG
>NZ_JBHWZP010000542.1:0-3866 GCF_042728395.1 Streptomyces sp. NPDC060205 | reverse complement strand
CGCGGGGAACTGCGCAAAAGGGGGCGAGGGGGCGAAGCCCCCATGCAGTGACGGGGAGGGTAGGGGCGGCGGGGGCGAGGAAGAGCCTCAGCGGGCCGTCGTAGTGACCCGTTCGCTCTCGATGCGCTTCGCGAGCGCGTCCTCCCCGAGCCGGTCGAGGTTCCGGCACAGCACCACGGACCCGCCGGCGGCCAACGCGGCGTACAACCCCGCACTCAACCCCTCCCACGTGTCATACGGCAACGCCGACAACACCCGCCCCCCGGGCCCCGCCAGCCCGAGCACCCCCGCATCCCCCCGAGCCCGCTCGACAACCTCCGCCCCCGAAAACTCCGCCCCCGCGACCACCAGCGCCGAGGACTCCGGGTCCACGGGCCCGTACGCCCGGAACACGTCCCCCTGCCCCGGCACCTCGACCGCGTAGTCGACGTACCCGCCCGGCACCTGCGCGAAGCGACGCCCCAGCGGCGCGAGCGACAGCGCCACCCGCTCCCCGGAACACGCGAGTCCGGCCTCGAACTGTCCGGGCCCGGCGACCACATGATCGGCGTCGCCCGCGTCACCCCCGACCTGCGCCACGACCCCCACCGAGGAGCACGCGAGCAGCCACACGGCCGTCTGCCAGTGCGCGGGCAGCAGCAGTGCCACCCGCTCGCCGGGCTCGGCGCCCAGTTCGCCCTGGAGGAGATTGGCGGTCTTGGCCACCCAATTGGCGAAGGTGGCCACGGACAGTTCGACACGTTCGCCCGTGGCGTCGTCGTAGAAGGTCACCAGGGGGCGCGCGGGATCCGCGGCGAGCGCGGATCGCAGCAGGTCGGCAGGGGTGCGGTCGATGGCGGTCACGGGACGCAAGCGTACGCGGGCCCCTGCCCGGGCGGGGGAGTGCGGGGCACCGGTTCGGCGGAGTACGACCGACGGTCCGTCATATCCCGGATGGACAGATAAGTCTGACTATGTCCAGGATCAGGGGCATGCGCGCACATCTAGCTTCCTCGATCGCCGTCACCTGCGCGGCCGCCCTGTCCCTCCCGCTGGCCCTGTCCTCGGACGCCACGGCGACTCCCTCGGTGGCCCCTCCGGCGGCCGAGAGACGGGCCGCCGGCAACTCGACCCCGGGCGGCACGGCCCCCGGCAGCACGGCCCCCGGCAGCACGACCCCCGGCAGCACCCAGTCCCTCCCGCTCACCCCTCTCACCTCCAGCACCCCGCCCTCAAGCGACCGCACGCTGCCGCCCTCCGCGTCCGTCCCGGCGCAGGGCCTGGCCCGCCGGGACGTCCGGCACTTCTCCCTCGTGGGCGTCGTCTGGGACGACCCGGACAGCGAACTCCACGGCCGGGTCCAGATCCGTACCCGCGCGACCGGCACCACGAAGTGGTCCGCCTGGCAGGACGTGGACACCCACAACCACGAGCACGCGGCCGACCCGGACACCGCGGAGCGCGCCTCCGGCCGGGTGCGGGGCTCCACGGCACCCCTGTGGGTGGGCGACTCGGACGGTGTGGAGGTCAGGGTCCAGGGTGAGGCGGACGGCCGGACGGGCGCGGACGGAAGGGCCGTCACCGCCGAGCCCCTCCCCAAGGGCCTGCACGTCGAACTGGTCGACCCGGGCGCCGAACCTCCGCCCCAGGGTCCCGAACTGAACGCCCCGCCCCCGGGCGTCCTGACCGCCGAGTCCGCGGCGGCGGCCTCCGCCGTCAACGCCGAGCTCGCGCCCATCGGCGCCACCGAGATCCCGGCCCTGAGCCAGAAGGAGACCCGGGCGGACCTGCTGGCCACCCGTGGCGAGGAGACGGACGTGACGGGTACGACAGGCGCGACGAACGCGGCCGTCGCCGGGGCCGCGAACCCGGGCGCGAAGCCGTACATCGGCGCCCGTCCGCGCATCGTCACCCGCCGTGGCTGGGGCGCCGACGAGGGGCTGCGGGAGTCGAACTTCAGCTACACGAAGACGGTGAAGGCCGTCTTCGTCCACCACAGCGCCTCGGGCAACAACTACCGCTGTGCGCAAGCGCCTTCAGTCATCCGCAGTATCTACCGCTACCACGTGAAGAGCAGCGGCTGGCGCGACATCGGCTACAACTTCCTCGTCGACAAGTGCGGAAACATCTACGAGGGCAGGGCCGGTGGCGTGGCCAAGCCCGTGATGGGCGCACACACGCTCGGTTTCAACAGCAAGAGCATGGGGATCGCCGTCCTCGGAAGTTTCGGCACCGCGAACCCGCCCGCCGCCGCGGTGAAGGCCGTCGCGAAGCTCACGGCATGGAAGCTCGGCCTCTACGGGGCGAACCCGCGCGGCAAGACCTACCTCAGGTCGGGAGGCGGAAATCTGTACCGAAAAGGAAAGAATGTACGACTCAATGTAATCTCCGGTCACCGGGACGGATTCGCCACCGAATGCCCCGGTGGCCGGCTCTACGCGAAGCTCGGCAAAGCCCGCACCACTTCGGCCCGCTACCAGGGACGATGACGTCCGGTCGGCGGGGACGGCGCGGCCCGGCACGCCGGGTCGCCCGCACCCGGCGGCTCCCCACGGCCACCTCCCAGAGGCGCCCCACAGCCATCGAAACGGTCTGCATACACTGGCCGGTCGAATGACCGTTCGACCGGCCCCAGCAGGAAGCAGAGACGACAGGTGACAGAAGCGATCCTCCTGGTGGGCGGCAAGGGCACACGGCTGCGCCCCCTCACGGTGCACACGCCGAAACCGATGGTCCCGGCGGCCGGCGTACCGTTCCTCACGCACCAGCTGGCACGGGCGAGAGCGGCCGGGGTCGAGCACATCGTGCTTGCCACGTCCTACCTGGCCGAGGTCTTCGAGCCCCACTTCGGCGACGGCTCGTCGCTCGGGCTCCACATCGAGTACGTCACCGAGGATGAACCCCTCGGTACCGGCGGAGCCATCCGCAACGTGGCCGCCCGGCTGAGATCGGCCCCCGACGACCCCGTACTGATCTTCAACGGGGACATCCTGACCGGCCTGGACATCCCGGCCCTGGTCGACACCCACCGGTCCTCGGGCGCGGACGTCTCGCTGCACCTGACCCGGGTGACGGACCCGCGGGCGTACGGGCTGGTCCCGACGGACGACTCGGGCCGCGTCCAGGCGTTCCTGGAGAAACCCCAGACCCCCGAGGAGATCGTCACCGACCAGATCAACGCGGGCGCGTACGTCTTCCGCCGGTCGGTCATCGACTCGATCCCCGTCGGCCGGCCCGTCTCGGTCGAACGGGAGACGTTCCCGGACCTCCTGGCCTCCGGCGCCCACCTCCAGGGCATGGTCGACTCCACGTACTGGCTCGACCTGGGCACCCCGCAGGCCTTCGTCCGCGGCTCCGCCGACCTGGTCCTCGGCAGGGCGCCGTCCCCGGCCGTCCCGGGCCGCTGCGGGGACCGCCTGGTCCTCCCGGAGGCCACCGTCGCGCCGGACGCCAAACTCACCGGCGGCACGGTCGTCGGACGCGGCGCGACCGTGGGCGAGGGGGCGCGCGTCTTCGGCAGCGCGATCCTGGCGGGCGCCGTCGTCGAACCGGGCGCGGTCGTCACGGACTCCCTGATCGGCGCCCGCGCCCGGGTGGGCGCCCGCTCGACCCTCACGGGGGTGGTGGTCGGCGACGGCGCGGTCGTGGGCCCGGACAACGAACTCCGCTCCGGCGTCCGAGTCTGGTGCGACGCCCGCATCCCGGCCGCGTCCCTGCGCTTCTCGTCGGACCAGTAGCGCATCACCGGCCGCGGCCGGGTGGGGGCGGGCCTGAACGATTGCGCAGTTCCCCGCGCCCCTAGGGGGCGAGGCCCTGTGTCGGCCGACGGTCGGTGGGGGTGGACCCACAGGACTGCGCAGTTCCCCGCGCCCCTAGGCACCTAGGGG
>NZ_JBHWZP010000541.1:0-3868 GCF_042728395.1 Streptomyces sp. NPDC060205 | reverse complement strand
GGTCCGGGCGCCGCCCCGCCGGCCGGACCCTCGGCGCCCGCGGACAGGGCAGCCGAGGACTCCGGGGGTGCCGGCGGCTGGCTGACGACGGCGGGAACGCTCGCCGGCTCAGGCATGCTCGGCGCGGGCGCCGTGGCACTGGCCCTGCGGCTCCACGGCCGCCGCTCCGCCGCCCGGCGCTGACCGACGGGCAGCCCGAGGAGCAGCCCCAGGGTGATCCACACGTACGCGTTGCTGCCGACGAGGCCGTCGACGCCCGACGCGTCGTCGAACCACAGCCACACGACGCTGCTGCACAGCAGGGCGTACGCGCCCGCGGTGAGCCACAGCAGCCGTGCGTGCCGCCGCCGCAGGCCCGTCTCGGCGAGGATCACCAGCGAGGGCAGCAGCCAGACGAGGTGGTGCACCCAGGTGATGGGGCTGACCAGGCAGGCGGCGAGTCCGGTGAGGGCGAAGGCGCCGAGGACGTCACCGCCGGCGAGGGCCCGGCGGGCCCGCCACATCCACACTCCGAGGACGGCGAGCGCCAGCACCGCCCAGACGGCACGGCTCGGCTCGGCGGGTTCGGCGAGACGGGCCAGTACGCCTTGCAGGGACTGGTTGGAGACATAGGCGAGGCGGCCGATACGGGACGTGTCCCAGACCGCGTCGGTCCAGTAGAAGCGGGACGCGTCCGGCGCGGCCACGGCCGCGAACGCGGTGGCGGCCGTCGCGACCCCCGTGGCGGTGGCCGCCGCGCGCGGGCGCCGGGCGAGCAGCAGCAGGACGATGAAGATGGCGGGCGTGAGCTTGACCGCCGCGGCGAGACCGATCCCGACGCCCGCCCAGCGGCTGCGCCCGTGGGCGATCAGCCGGGCGTCGGCGAGGACGAGGCCCAGCAGCAGGAGGTTGACCTGGCCGAAGCTGAAGGTGTCGCGGACCGGTTCGAGGAGGGCGAGCAGACAGACGCCGACGGCGAGCCCGAACAGGCCGTACCGGCGCAGCCCGCGCCCGGTCAGCACGTACAGGGTGTGCAGGACGAAGGCCGTGGCGGCGAGGTTGAGCAGCAGGCCGACGGCGATCGCGGTGCGCAGTCCGAGCAGCGCCATCGGCAGCATGCCGACCGCCGCGAACGGCGGATAGGTGAAGCCGTACGTCGTCCCCGGCACCCGGTAGTCGTAGAGATGCCCGCCGTGGTGGATCCAGGTGTCGACGGCCCCGTGGTAGACGCGCAGGTCGAACCAGTCCCGCAGCAGGGGCACGGTCGCGGTGAAGACGGTCACGGCGGTGGCCAGGACGAGCACGAACAGCAGCCGGCCCCCGTCGGAGCGCGGCAGCCTCATGCCGTCCGCCCCAGGACGGTGGCGTGCGACGTCTGGTGCGCCTGCCAGAGGACGACCAGCGCGAGCATCCCGCCCGACACCGCGAGCGCCAGCTGCTCGCTGTCGGGCGGGCCGCCGCTGGGCAGGACGGCGAGGGCGAGCGCCCCGGTCACGGCGGCCACCCGATGGCGTACGGACGTGCTGGGCGCCGCCGCGGCGATGAGGAACAGGCCCCACAGCGCGTACCAGGGCCGGACGGCCGGGCCGAGCACGGCCACCGTCGCCAGGCTGAGGCCCAGTGCGTAGACGGGGCTGACGCGGGGGCGGCGCAGCCAGATGCCGGCGACGACGACAGCGGTGAGTGCGAGGCCGAGGGCGTGCCAGGCGGGCAGCGCGTACGGGGCGAGATCGCTGCCGAGGCCGCGGAGGATGTCACCGGTGGCGCGGCCCAGGAGGCTGGTGGGCGACCAGTTGTGCGGGGACACGGGTGTCTTCAGCGCGGCGATCCAGCCGTATCCCGTACCGGCCGCGGCGGTCACGGCGACGGTGGTGGCGAGGGCGGCGGCCGTGGTCGTGACGACGGCCCGCGCCATGCCGCGCCCGGCGCGCACCTGGAGCGCCACGACGGCCGCCAGGCCCAGCACGGCCGGGGCCTTGACCAGGGCGGCCAGGGTCACGAGGACGGCGCCCAGGACCGGCCAGCGGCCGAGGGCCGCCACCAGTCCGGCGCCGAGGAGGCCGAGCATGATGGCGTCGTTGTGCGCTCCGGCCACCAGGTGCAGCAGCACGAGCGGGTTGAGCGCGCCCAGCCACAGGGCTGCGGCGGGGTCGGCGCCGCTGTGCCGGGCGAGCTTCGGCAGGGCGGCGGCCATCAGCGCCACGCCGAGCAGCGCGACGACCCGCATGCCGAACAGCCCGGCGGGCACCTCGCCCCGCGTCAGCCCGGACAGCGCGGAGGCGACGGCGAGGAAGACGGGCCCGTACGGGGTCGCGGTCCGTCGCCATACGGGCGCCACCTCGTCCGCGAGGGGTCCACCCAGGATGGCGGGGCCGTGGGTGTAGACGTCGAGATGCGCGTCGACCATCGCGCCCTGGGCGAGATAGCTGTAGACGTCCCGGCTGAACAGGGGCGGAGCGAGCAGCAGGGGGACCGCCCACACGGCGAGGACGACCAGCAGCGCACGGGGAGTGGGCGGTTCGGGTCCTCGGACCACCCGGCCCAGCAGCGCCCAGGCGGCGATGAGCAGGACGACTCCGAAGTACACGCCGACCAGGCCGAGTGCCGCCCGTCCCGACGCGAGCGACGGCAGTTCCCGCACGGGCAGGGCGCCGGCCGTCTCGCCTCCCGCCGCGAGGACGAGCGAGCCTGCGAGCCCGAGCAGCTGACAGCGACGCAGATCGACGGTGAAACCCTTGGCCAACACTCGGCAAGCGTGTCAAGGCGGGGTGGCCGGAAAGCGACGCGTCCGCTTCGGCGCGGCAGCCGCGTCATGGCCGCCGTCTTACCGGCCCGGACGGCCGGCCGCGCAGCCGTGCGGGCGGCTGCTCAGAACACCGACAGGCCGGTGATGGTGGTGAAGCGGTCGAGGGCCGCGACTCCCGCGACCGAGTTGCCGTGTCCGTCCAGGCCGGGGCTCCAGACGCAGACCGTGCAGCGGCCGGGGACGACGGCGATGATCCCGCCGCCGACGCCGCTCTTGCCGGGCAGGCCCACGCGGTAGGCGAACTCGCCCGCCGCGTCGTACGTGCCGCAGGTGAGCATGACCGCGTTGACCTCCTTGGCCTGGCTCATCGTCAGGAGGCGGGTGCCGTCGGCGCGGATGCCGTGGCGGGCGAGGAAGCCGGTGGCCAGGGCGAGGTCGGCGCAGGACGCCTCGATGGAGCACTGCCGGAAGTACTCGTCGAGCAGGACCGGGACCGGGTTGCCGATGTTCCCGTAGGACGCCATGAAATGGCCCAGCGCGGCGTTGCGGTCGCCGTGGGCGGACTCGGAGGCGGCCACGTCCTCGTTGATGGCGAGGTGTTCGTTGCCACTCTCCGCGCGCAGGAAGTCGAGGAGGGTGCCCGCGGCGTCGCCGGTCTGGGTGTGGAGCCGGTCGGTGACGACGAGGGCGCCCGCGTTGATGAAGGGGTTGCGGGGGATGCCGTTCTCGTACTCCAGCTGCACGAGCGAGTTGAAGGGGTTGCCGGAGGGTTCGCGGCCGACGTGTTCCCAGAGTTCGTCGGCCTCGTGGGCCAGGTCCAGGGCGAGGGTGAAGACCTTGGTGATGGACTGGGTCGAGAAGGGCTGGCGCCAGTCGCCGACGCCGTACACCGTGCCGTCCAGCTCGGCGACGGCCATGCCGAAGCTCCGGGGGTCGCAGGCGGCGAGCGCCGGGATGTAGTCGGCGGGCCGGCCGCGGCCGGGGGTCTGCTCGATCTCGGCGGCGATACGGTCCAGGACGGGCTGAAAGGTCAGCGACGAACTCATGATCACATTCTGCGGTCAGGTCGGGGCCGGTGCGGGTTCGGCTGCGGACCGGTGGGGGCTGGCCGCGCAGTTCCCCGCGCCCCTAGGTACCCAGGGG
>NZ_JBHWZP010000540.1:0-3946 GCF_042728395.1 Streptomyces sp. NPDC060205 | reverse complement strand
CCCATGCAGTGACGGGAACGGGTAGGGGCGGCGGGGGCGAAGAACCCGCCGCTAGGCGAAGAGGCAGAACGCGACCAGCGCGACGGTCACGGCGGTCTCTTCGAGCGCACCGAAGACGTCCCCCGTCACTCCGCCGAAGCGCCGCACGCAGTGCCGCAGCAGGAACTCGGCGGCGACACAGCCGAGCGCCACGGCCAGGACGCAACCGACCACTCCGTACGTGCCGAGCAGCACCCCCGCCCCGGCCGCCGGAACCGTCACAGCGACGGCGGCGACGACAGCGCCCCGCACGGGAACCACCCCCGCCACCACCGCCCCCAACCCCTCGGGCCGAGCGGCCGGCACCCCCACCCGCGCGGCCAGGGTCAGAGCCAGACGCCCGACGGCCGCCGACACGACCGCCGCGAGAGCACCCCGCCCCCACGAGTCCCCGTACGCCTGGGCCAGCGCGGCCACCTGTGTGAGCAGGACGAACAGCAGGGTGATGACCCCGAACGGTCCGATGTCCGACTGCTTCATGATGCGCAGCGCGTCCTCGGCGGGCTTGCCGCTGCCGAGGCCGTCGGCGGTGTCGGCGAGGCCGTCGAGGTGGAGGCCGCGGGTCAGGACGGCGGGTACGGCGGCGCTCGCCACGGCGGCGAGGAGCGGTCCCGCGCCGAGCACCAGCAGGAGCAGCCCGGCCGCGGCGGCGGGCACACCCACCGCGAGCCCGGCGACGGGCGCGACCGTCATCCCGGTGCGAGCGGCCCCGCGGTCCCAGCGCGGCACGGTCACGGGGAACACGGTCAGCGTGCCGAAGGCGAAGCGGAGTCCGTCGCTCCAGGACGCCGCAGACGTCTCGGGCGGGGGACCGGGCGGCGGGTTCGGCGGGGGCGTGGACACCGGCGCAGATTACCGGTCGCCGCCCACGGAACGACCGCCGGACGGCCGCCGGACGATGGCCGCCAGGCCGTCGGGCGACCGGGAGACGCGCACCGCAGCCGCGGATAAAGTGCGCACATGGGGCATTGGTGGACACGGAACATCATCGAGCCGGGAAAGCTGCCGCTGCTGCTGGCCCTGGCCTCCTTCGTCCTCACCTTCGTGATCACCCGGATCGTGGTCCGGCTCATCCGGGCGGGCAAGGGCCCGTTCGGCAACGTGAAAGCGGGCGGTCTGCACATCCACCACGTCGTCCCCGGGGTCGTCCTGACCGTGATCGGCGGCTTCGGAGCGGTGGGCAGCGACCGGCACGGCTTCGGTTCGGCGGTGTCCGCCGTGGTGTTCGGCATGGGCGCGGGTCTGGTGCTCGACGAGTTCGCGCTGATCCTGCACCTCGACGACGTCTACTGGAGCGAGGAGGGCCGCAAGAGCGTCGAGGTCGTGGTGGTCACCGCGGCCCTGGTCGGCCTGATGCTCAGCGGCTTCCTGCCGTTCGGCGTCAACGACCTCACCGAGGACGAGCTGCAGAACCGCGCCGGTGCCGCCCTGAGCATCGGGCTCAACTTCCTCGTCGCGCTGCTGGCGCTGAGCAAGGGCAAGGCGCGGATGGCGATCTTCGGGGTGATCGTCCCGCTCGTCGCCCTGGTCGGCGCGATCCGGCTGGCCCGCCCCACGTCACCCTGGGCCAGGCGCTTCTACCGGCGCAGGCCGCGCGCCCGCGCCAAGGCCCGTCTGCGGGCGTACCACCACGACCGCCGCTGGGCGGGGCCGCGCCGCAGGTTCCAGGACCTGATCGGCGGCAAACCCGACCCGGAACCCGTACGCCCCCTGCCCGGACGCTCCTGACGGGCCCGCCTATCCCGGCGCGTCCAGCCGCTTGCGGTGCAGCCACTTCGGCAGGCCCGGCGCCTCCAGGAAGCCCTCCGCGCGGGCGGCGGCGAGGCCGATGCGCGGCAGGTCGGCGCTCTTCTCGAAGAGCAGGAACCGCGGTTCCCAGATGGGCCGGTACTTGGCGTTGGCGCGGTACAGCGACTCGATCTGCCACCAGCGCGAGAAGAAGCTGAGCAGGGAGCGCCACAGCCGCAGCACCGGCCCCGCGCCGAGGCGCGCGCCGCGTTCGAAGACCGAACGGAACATGGCGAAGTTGAGCGAGACCTGCGTGATCCCGATCTCGGGGGCCCGCTGGAGGAGCTGGATCACCATGAACTCCATGAGCCCGTTCTCGGAGTCCCGGTCCCGCCGCATCAGATCGAGGGAGAGCCCGCGGGGCCCCCAGGGCACGAAGGACAGCACGGCCCGCAGTTCGCCCTCGCCCTCCCCCTCCTCCCCGCTGCCGTCCCGGCATTCGAGCATCACGCACCGCCCGTCGCCCGGGTCCCCGAGCCGCCCCAGCGCCATGCTGAAGCCGCGCTCGGTCGCCCCGTCCCGCCAGTCGTCCGCGCGGGCGAGGAGGTACGCCATCTCGTCGGCCGGGATGTCCTCGTGCCGCCGGATGCGTACCCGGTAGCCCGCCCGCCGCACGCGGTTGTAGGCCTGGCGGACGGTGCGCATGGCCCGCCCGTCGAGGGTGAACTCGGCGGTCTCGACGATCGCCTCGTCGCCGAGCTCCAGCGCGTCGAGACCGTGCCGGGCGTAGACGGTCCCGGCCTCCTCGCCCGCGCCCATCACGGCCGGGATCCAGCCGTGGGCGCGGGCCTCGGAGAGCCAGGGTTCGATGGCGCCGGGCCACGCCTCGGAGTCGCCGATGGGATCGCCTGAGGCCAGCGAGACGCCGCCGACGACCCGGTAGGCGACGGCGGCCTTGCCGGTCGGCGACCACACCACGCTCTTCTCGCGGCGCAGCGCGAAGTAGCCGAGGGAGTCCCGCTCGCCGTGCCGGTCGAGCAGGGCCCGCAGCCGTTCCTCGTCGTCGGCGGTGAGCGGGTCGACGACCCGGCGGGAGCGGAAGGCCGCGTACAGGACGGCGAGGACGAGCAGGGTGCTCAGTACGTTGATGGCGACGTTCACCCAGTTGGGAGTGGTGATCCCGGGGAAGTGGGAGTCGTCGGCGGCGACCGAGACGAGCCGCAGGGTGCCGTAGCGCCAGCGGTCGGTGAAGGTCGACAGGTGCGCGTCGTGGGCGTGGTTCGTGACGGTCACCAGGAGCGCGGCCAGCAGGGAGCAGACCAGGAGGCCGCCGACGCCGACGGCTGCCGCGAGCCGGGGGTTCGAGCGGTCGCCCTTCGCGTAGAACGCGCGGCGGCCGACGATCAGCGAGGCCACGAAGACCGCCGTCAGGGCGAGGGAGATCCAGTTCTGCGGATACCGGCGGACCTCGGGGAAGGCCATGGCGAAGGCGAACAGCAGCAGGAACGCTCCGCTCAGGGCCAGGTTGAGGATCCAGGCGGCTCGCTTGCGCCTGCGCATCGTGATCGCCAGGAACATGGTGAACACGCCTGACGCGAAGCCGGCGGTCAGGAGGTACGGGGTGAAGTAGTCCGCCGTGTTGTGCCGCCGCACGTCCTGGCCGAGGGAGACCCAGACGGCGCTGAGGAAGTTGAGGAACGCGACGGTGCGGAGGTACCACACGGCTGTTGCCGCGGCGGCAGTGGTTCGGGCGCTTCCCATGAAAGTGGATCATATGGGGCACATGTGCCGTTGGGTCGCCGCCCGGGCGGGGTGGCACACGCATGACCTGCACCTGCGGCTGCGTGGGGGCTGGCCGCGCAGTTCCCCGCGCCCCTGAAAGACCCCGGCTGCGGGCTGGGCGGGGCTCACCCGCGCAGTTCCTCGCGCCCCTGAAAGAGTCCGGCTGCGGGCTGGGCGGGGGTCACCCGCGCAGTTCCTCGCGCCCCTGAAAGAGTCCGGTTGCAGGCTCGGTGGGGGTCACCCGCGCAGTTCCTCGCGCCCCTGAAAGAGTCCGGCTGCGGGCTCGGTGGGGGTCACCCGCGCAGTTCCCCGCGCCCCTGGATGACCTGGATGACCTGGATGACTTCGGGTGCGGGTGCGTGGGGGCTGGGCGCGCAGTTCCTCGCGCCCCTGGGCC
>NZ_JBHWZP010000539.1:0-3973 GCF_042728395.1 Streptomyces sp. NPDC060205 | reverse complement strand
CCCCGTCATGGGAGCCGGGCCCTCGGTCTGTGCGGAGTGCGGAGCGCCGTCGACTGGATCACTCTGGGTGTCTCGTGACAACCCCAGAGTGAGGAGCGCGCATGCGTCGTACCTTCGCCCGTGCACTGGCCCTCGTGGCCACGGCGGCCGTGATACCGCTGGCATCCCCGGCCCCCGCGACGGCCGACGTCGTCATCGGCGGCTACCCCGTGGAAATCAGCGAGGCCCCTTGGATGGTGGCGCTGTCCAGCCGTGACCGGTTCGGGGGAACACGCGCGGGACAGTTCTGCGGGGGAGTGGTGATCGGGCGGGAGACGGTGCTCACGGCTGCCCACTGTCTGGGCGAGGAAGTGCTGGGCGCTCCCCCTCGGCAGGTCCGGGACCTGAGGATCGTCGCGGGCCGCGGAGACCTGCGGGCGGGTGGGGGCACGGAGATCGCCGTGCGCGACATCTGGATCAATCCGCGGCACGACAGCTACACGAATGCCGGGGACTTCGCCGTGCTCACCCTCTCGGAGCCGCTCCCCGCCGGTTCGGTCATTCGCGTGGCCGGCGCCGGAGACCCTGCGTACAAGCCTGGTACGGGTGCTGTCGTGTACGGCTGGGGCGATACGACGGGCAGTGGCGACTACGCGAGTTCCCTGCGGGCCTCGCATGTCCGGGTGCTGTCCGACGCGGTCTGCGAGAGGGCCTACCCCGGCAGTGCCGACGGAACGTATCTCGCCGGCTCCATGCTGTGCGCGGGAGAGACGGGTGGCGGCCGGGACGCCTGTCAGGGGGACAGCGGTGGGCCCCTGGTCGCTCAGGGGCGGCTGATCGGCCTTGTGTCGTGGGGAAGCGGCTGTGGACGGGTCGGCAGCCCTGGGGTCTATACGCGGGCCTCAGGGGCCGTCACAGCGCTCGGAGCGGGCCACTGAGAGCTGCCTGAGGGGGCGGGCCGCTGGGAGCTGCCTGAGATTCCGTGGCGTTCTTCGTGGGAGGGAGCGCACTTCCGCAGCCACGAGCGCGAGCGGCCGCCCCTGGAATCAGGGGCGGCCGCCCGGTCACCGGCCTGTGCCGGAGATGGCTCGTCGTCTGCGCGAAGTGTCAGTGCTCTTCGTCATTGGCGCTTGCCGGGGCGGCCGTCAGCCGCTCCGTCTCGTCCTGTATCTCAGCGGCGATCTTCTTGAGTTCCGGCTCGAACTTGCGCCCGTGGTGGGCACAGAAGAGCAGTTCACCACCGTTGAGGAGGACGACGCGCAGGTATGCCTGGGCGCCGCAACGGTCGCAGCGGTCAGCGGCCGTCAGTGGGCTCGCGGGGGTCAGAACAGTAGTCACGTCGCCTCTTCTCTAGCTCGACGAGCTGTCGTACCAGGGTCAACATCCAACCAGGCCGAAAACGTTCCCGCTCGTGGCTCTTCCTCGAAAAAAATCTTTCCGAGTCGGCTGTCTGCTGCCGGTTGGCGGCGAATGAGCCGTATTGCGTGTCTTCGTGTCTTACGGGTTCGCGCTCTGTCAGGTTCAGTCCTCACCGGCTGGCTTGCCGGTTGTTCTTGAGGACGTGCCCGGAGCCTAAATGGTTCATGCCTGGAAGGGAACGTGATATGTACTTCACTCCAACGAGGGATCGAACAGGCATGCGACTCTGGACTAGTCTGCGTTTGGGACGAGGGTGGCGTTACAACGGCTCTACCAGGCCTCGGTACCCTCGGACCGGTGACCGAAGCCGGGCCCTTACCCAAAAGGGCCGCAACTGAAATTCAGCGAGGAGCGAACCGCGTGACCGCCGAGACGTCCGTGCCGTCCACAGCCCTGCTGACCGGAGCAGACCGGGACGGTTCCAACTACACCGCGCGGCACCTGCTCGTCCTCGAAGGTCTAGAGGCCGTGCGGAAGCGCCCGGGCATGTACATCGGATCGACCGACAGCCGCGGTCTGATGCACTGCCTCTGGGAGATCATCGACAACTCCGTGGACGAAGCCCTCGGTGGCTACTGCGACCACATCGATGTGACCCTGCATGACGACGGTTCCGTCGAGGTGCGGGACAACGGCCGGGGCATCCCGGTCGATGTCGAGCCCAAAACCGGTCTTTCGGGCATCGAAGTCGTGATGACCAAGCTCCATGCCGGAGGCAAGTTCGGGGGTGGCTCGTACGCGGCCTCCGGCGGCCTGCACGGCGTGGGCGCCTCCGTGGTGAACGCGCTCTCGGCCCGCCTGGACGTCGAGGTGGACCGTGGGGGCAACACCCACGCGGTGAGTTTCCGGCGGGGCACCCCCGGAGCCTTCAAGGGCGACGGCCCCGATGCCACGTTCGACCCGTCCTCCGGGCTGCGCAAGCTCAAGAGGGTTCCCAAGACCCGCACCGGCACGCGCGTGCGGTACTGGGCCGACCGGCAGATCTTCCTCAAGGACGCCAAGCTCTCCCTGGAGAACCTGCACCAGCGCGCCCGGCAGACCGCCTTCCTGGTGCCCGGCCTGACCATCGTCGTCCGCGACGAGTACGGGCTCGGCGAGGGCGGCAGCAAGGGCGAGGAGTCCTTCCGCTTCGACGGCGGCATCAGCGAGTTCTGCGAGTACCTGGCCACCGACAAGCCCGTCTGCGACGTGCTCCGCTTCTCGGGCCAGGGCAGCTTCAAGGAGACGGTCCCGGTCCTCGACGACCACGGGCAGATGACTCCGACCGAAGTCACCCGTGAGCTGGGTGTGGACGTCGCGATGCGCTGGGGCACGGGCTACGACACGACGCTCAAGTCGTTCGTGAACATCATCGCCACGCCCAAGGGCGGCACCCACGTCGCGGGTTACGAGCAGGCGGTCGCCAGGACCATCAACGAAGTGCTGCGCACCAAGAAGCTGCTGCGGGTCGCCGAGGACGACGTCGTCAAGGACGACGCCCTGGAGGGCCTCACCGCCGTTGTCACCGTCCGTCTCGCGGAGCCCCAGTTCGAGGGGCAGACCAAGGAGGTGCTCGGCACCTCCGCGGCTCGCCGCATCGTGACGAACGTGGTCTCCAAGGAGCTCAAGGCGTTCCTGACCTCCACGAAGCGGGACGCGGCCGCACAGGCGCGGGTCGTCCTTGAGAAGGCGGTGGCCGCCGCCCGTACGAGAATCGCGGCCCGCCAGCACAAGGACGCCCAGCGGCGGAAGACGGCCCTGGAGTCCTCCTCGCTGCCCGCCAAGCTCGCCGACTGCCGCAGTGACGACGTGGAGCGCAGCGAGCTGTTCATCGTCGAGGGAGACTCGGCGCTCGGCACCGCCAAGCTCGCCCGGAACTCCGAGTTCCAGGCCCTCCTGCCGATCCGCGGAAAGATCCTCAACGTTCAGAAGTCGTCCGTGTCGGACATGCTGAAGAACGCCGAGTGCGGCGCGATCATCCAGGTCATAGGAGCAGGTTCGGGACGCACCTTCGACCTCGACGCCGCCCGCTACGGGAAGATCATCCTGCTCGTCGACGCCGATGTCGACGGCGCGCACATCCGCTGTCTGCTCCTGACGCTCTTCCAGCGCTACATGCGGCCCATGGTCGAGGCCGGCCGGGTGTTCGCGGCGGTGCCGCCGCTGCACCGGATCGAACTGAGCCAGCCCAAGAAGGGCCAGGACAAGTACATCTACACGTACTCGGACCGTGAGCTCCGGGAGACCGTGCTCGAACTCCAGCGGAAGAACGTGCGGTACAAGGACTCGATCCAGCGCTACAAGGGTCTCGGTGAGATGGACGCGGACCAGTTGGCCGAGACGACCATGGACCCGCGCCACCGCACGCTGCGCCGGATCAACATCACCGACCTCGAAGCCTCGGAGCAGGTCTTCGACCTGCTGATGGGCAACGACGTCGCTCCGCGCAAGGAGTTCATCTCCAGCTCCGCGGCGACGCTGGACCGCTCGCGCATCGACGCGTAGTCGGTTCCACCGGCGCGTAGCCGGTCCCACCGACACGTGAGCGGCCTCAGCGGCGCATCTTCGGTCCGACGGGGGCCGACCGGAACTCCGG
>NZ_JBHWZP010000538.1:0-3973 GCF_042728395.1 Streptomyces sp. NPDC060205 | reverse complement strand
CCCCTATCGGGGCGCGGCCCCGTCTTGAAGGGGCGCGGGGAACTGCGCGGCCAGCCGCCCAAGCACCCGCACCCGGTGCTTTTAAGGGGCGCGGGGAACTGCGCGGCCAGCCGCCCAAGCACCCGCACCCGGTGCTTTTAAGGGGCGCGAGGAACTGCGCGCCCAGCCCCCACGCACGCGCACCCGAAGCTCTTAAGGGGCGCGGGGAACTGCGCGACCAGCCCCCACGGACCCGCACCCGAAGGTCATCCCCGCGCGGAGCGCGACGCGCTACGCGTCACCCCCCGCGGCCCCGGGATCGGCCGCGGCCACATCGAGCAGCTGATACCGGTCGATCGCCTGCTTCAGCAGCGACCGGTCGACCTTCCCCTCACGCGCCAGCTCCGTCAGGACCCCCACCACGATCGACTGCGCGTCGATGTGGAAGAACCGCCGAGCGGCCCCGCGCGTATCGGCGAACCCGAACCCGTCGGCGCCCAGCGACTGGTACGTCCCGGGCACCCACCGCGAGATCTGGTCCGGAACCGACCGCATCCAGTCGGAAACGGCCACGAACGGCCCCTCGGCGCCCGACAGCTTGCGCGTCACATACGGAACGCGCTGCTCCTCCTCGGGGTGCAGCAGGTTGTGCCGCTCCACCTCCACGGCCTCGCGCCGCAGCTCGTTCCAGGAGGTCGCCGACCACACGTCGGCCCGTACGTCCCAGTCCTCGGCGAGCAGCCGCTGCGCCTCGACGGCCCACGGCACCGCCACACCGGACGCCATGATCTGCGCCGGGATGGAGCCCGAAGTGCCCGCCGCGAAGCGGTGGATGCCCTTCAGGATGCCCTCGACATCGACGTCCGCCGGCTCGGCGGGGTGCTGGATCGGCTCGTTGTAGACGGTGAGGTAGTAGAAGACGTCCTCGCCGTGCGGGTGCTCCTCGGAGGAGCCGTACATCCGCCGCAGCCCGTCCTTCACGATGTGCGCGATCTCGAACCCGTAGGCCGGGTCGTACGCGACACAGCCCGGGTTGGTCGAGGCGAGCAGCTGCGAGTGCCCGTCCGCGTGCTGCAGACCCTCACCGGTCAGGGTCGTACGTCCGGCGGTCGCGCCCAGCACAAAGCCGCGCGCCAACTGGTCGGCCATCTGCCAGAACTGGTCACCGGTGCGCTGGAAACCGAACATCGAGTAGAAGACGTACACCGGGATGAGCGGCTCGCCGTGCGTGGCGTAGGCCGAACCGGCCGCGATCAGGGAGGCCGTACAGCCCGCCTCGGAGATGCCGTCGTGCAGCATCTGCCCGGTCGGCGACTCCTTGTACGCGAGGAGCAGGTCCCGGTCCACGGCCTCGTACTGCTGCCCCAGCGGGTTGTAGATCTTCGCGCTCGGGAAGAACGAGTCCATGCCGAACGTGCGGTACTCGTCCGGCGCGATCAGCACGAACCGCTTGCCGATCTCCTTGTCCCGCATAAGGTCCTTGAGCAGCCGGACGAACGCCATGGTCGTGGCGATCGACTGCTGACCCGAACCCTTCTTCACACTCGCGTACGTCTTGTCCTCGGGCAGCACGAGCGGCTTCGAGCGCACGACACGTGTCGGGACGTACCCGCCGTTGCCCTTGCGGCGGTCGTGCATGTACTGGATCTCTTCGGAGTCCCGGCCCGGGTGGTAGTACGGCGGCGCGCCGGACTCCAGTTCCTTGTCGGAGATCGGCAGGTGCAGCCGGTCGCGGAAGCCCTTGAGGTCGGCGACCGTCAGCTTCTTCATCTGGTGCGTGGCGTTGCGGCCCTCGAAGTTCGGGCCGAGCGTCCAGCCCTTGACCGTCTGCGCGAGGACCACGGTCGGCTGGCCCTTGTGCGCCTTGGCCGCCGCGAAGGCCGCGTAGACCTTCCGGTGGTCGTGCCCGCCGCGGCCCAGGTGCAGGATCTGGTCGTCGGTCATGTTCTCGACCATGCCGCGCAGCCGGTGGTCGCCGCCGAAGAAGTGCTCGCGGATGTACGCACCGGTCTCGGTCGCGTACGTCTGGAACTGGCCGTCGGGCGTGGTGTTCAGCTTGTTGACGAGCACACCGTCGCGGTCCTGCGCGAGCAGCGGGTCCCAGCTGCGGTCCCAGACCAGCTTGATGACGTTCCAGCCGGCACCCCGGAACTGCGACTCCAGCTCCTGGATGATCTTCCCGTTGCCGCGTACGGGCCCGTCGAGGCGCTGGAGGTTGCAGTTGACGACGAACGTGAGGTTGTCCAGGCCCTCGCGCGCGGCGATGGACAGCTGCCCCAGCGACTCCGGCTCGTCCATCTCGCCGTCGCCGAGAAACGCCCAGACGTGGGATTTGGAGGTGTCCGCGAGCGAACGCGCCTCCATGTAGCGGTTCATCCGCGCCTGGAAGATCGCACCGAGCGGACCGAGGCCCATGGAGACGGTCGGGAACTCCCAGAAGTCCGGCATGGAACGCGGATGCGGGTACGAGGACAGCGCGCGCGGTGCCTTCGACTTCTCCTGGCGGAACGCGTCCAGCTGCGCCTCGTCGAGGCGGTCCAGGAGGAACGCGCGGGCGTAGATACCGGGGGAGGCGTGCCCCTGGAAGAAGATCTGGTCGCCGCCGTCACCCCCGTCCTTGCCGCGGAAGAAGTGGTTGAAGCCGACGTCGTAGAGCGAGGCGGAGGACGCGAAGGTGGCGATGTGGCCGCCGACACCGATACCGGGCCGCTGGGCCCTGGACACCATCACGGCCGCGTTCCAGCGGGTCGCGTTCAGGATCTTGCGCTCGATCTCCTCGTTGCCGGGGAAGAACGGCTCGTCCTTGGTGGCGATGGTGTTGATGTAGTCGGTGCTGCGCATCTCGGGAACGGCCACGCGCTTCTCGCGGGCGCGTTCGATCAGCCTCAGCATGAGATAGCGGGCCCGCTCCCGGCCGCGCTGGTCCACGGCGGCGTCGAGGGAGTCGAGCCACTCCTGGGTCTCTTCGGGATCGAAGTCAGGGACCTGACTCGGAAGGCCGCCAATGATGATCGGGTTGCGATCGGGTCCGGAAGCCACGCTGTTCCTTCGCTCTCGGGGGGCCGCTTCTTCTCAGTTTTTTCTTTGCTTTATCTCTGGTTTCCTGGGCGTCTGCACCGTTCCCCATCGTGTACCTCGGGAGCGGAAACGTCATCTCTACCGAGAGGTAACCGTCACGTTCGCACCGTTCTCCCAAGGGCGGGTCCGGCAAATCGCAACGATACGCCCGACCCGTGACGCGTACCGCAAAGGCATTCGAGTCTCGTACCCTCGTAGGGTTCCGAAATTCACAAACCGGGCAGATTCCTGTGGTGTGCGTCACCAACGGCTGTGATTCCCTGACAGGAGTTGCGGCGACACGGCCGGGATCGTCACCGTTTCGGCGGTCTTGACGGCCGGGTACTTGCGCGATCCGCCCCGCCCGTGTGGACTACGGCCAATGCTGCGCGCACGCGCGTGGCTTGAACTTCCCCAGGATCTCGGCTTGGCCCGGGCCGGGGAGGACCCCATTACCGAACATGATCAGGAGGCAACCCGTGAGCGCGACCGCGGACCACGCGGAGGAGCGGACGAGCCTGGCCGCCAGGCTGGGATTCCAGCCCGAGCAGGTGGTCCAGGAGATCGGCTTCGACGACGACGTCGACCAGGAGCTCCGCTCGGCCATTGAAGAAGTAATCGGCAGCGAGCTCATGGACGAGGAGTACGACGACGTCGCCGACGCCGTTGTGCTCTGGTTCCGAGACGACGACGGCGACCTGACGGATGCGCTGGTGGATGCCACCACGTACGTCGAAGAGGGCGGCGCCGTCCTGCTGCTGACGCCCAAGACCGGCCGAGACGGTTATGTGGAGCCCAGCGACATCGCCGAAGCTGTGACGACCGCGGGTCTGTCCCAGACCAAGGGCATCAGCGTGGGGAAGGACTGGAGCGGCACGAAGCTGGCTACGCCGAAGACGGCGGCCAAGAAGCGCTGAGGCGCAGCCGAGGCCAGGAG
>NZ_JBHWZP010000537.1:0-4008 GCF_042728395.1 Streptomyces sp. NPDC060205 | reverse complement strand
CCCCCAGGTGTCTGGGGGCGCGGGGAACTGCGCAGTCTTCTGCTTTTCAGGGGCGCGGGGAACTGCGCAACCACCCCAGCCACAGCGGACCCGCGCCTAGACAACGAGCCCCAGTACCACCTCCGCGCACCCCCAGGCCACCGTCACCCCGGCCCCACCATGCCCGTAGTTGTGCACCAACACCCCACCCGCCGCGCCGCCCAAGGCATCCCGTTCGAGCCGCACAGCGGACCGCACGGGCCGCACCCCCACCCGATGCCCCAGCACCCGCGCCCCCGCCACCTCCGGCCGGAGTACCGCACAGCGCGCGACGATCTCCGCGGCCACCGCGGGATCGGGCTCCAGGGACCACTCCCCGTCGTCCGTGGTCCCGCCGAGGACCAACCGCCCCGGCTGCGGAAAGAGATACGTGGTCGTCCCGGCCACCGCGTCCGTGGAGACGAGCCACGTCCGGATCCCGGGGTTCTCCACGATCACCAACTGCCCCCGCACGGGCCGCACCGCCGTGTCCCCGAGCAGCTCCCGCGCACCGAGCCCCGTGCAGTTGACGACGACCCCCGCCCGCGCCCGGGCCTCGGCGAGGTCCGTCACCACGCGTGACTCGACCACCCCGCCCGCCCGCAGGAACCGCGCGCGCAGCCACGCCAGATGCACCGGCATGTCGATCAGCGGCAGCCTCGCCCACAGCCCCGGGCCCGCGTACTCCTCGGCCGTGGACGCCCGCAGCCCCGGCAGCCGGGCCGCCGCCCACGGCCCCTGCTCGTCAAGCCGCGCCTCGCCCATGACGCCTTCGACCAGGCGTACGCCCGTCTCCTCGGGCCGCGCCGCCAACTCCTCGTACACGGACAGTGAGCGCAGGGCCCACGTCCGCGCGAGATCCTGCGGCTCGATGGCGTACGGCCACCACAGCGCGCCCGCAACCGCCGAGGTGGTCCGCTCGGCGGGCTCCCGCGTCCAGATCCGTACGCGTCTGCCGCTCTCGGCCAGGACAAGGGCCGTCGTGAGTCCTATGACCCCGCTGCCGACCACGATCACGTCACCGCTTCGATCTTCCGCCACGCGGGGACGTTAGCGGAATATGTCATGCCGTGCTCAGAGTTGGCCCGGTCCGGGAATACTCACAGCATGTCTGCCGAGTACGCGACCTTCGGCCTGGCACCGGCGATGCGTGCCGGTGGAGTACTGGCCAACGGTGACTACCGAGCGCACCGGGACTTCGTCGACTTCATCGTCGACGGACGCCCGCTGCTGTACCAGCTGTCCGACCTCGACGCCGTGTCCCCCCTCGCCTCCGACGTACCGCCCGCGATCTTCATCGCCCAGGTGCAGAGCCTGCTGCTGGAAGCCGATCCTCCGCTGGAGGGCGGCCGGTACGTCATATACGGCTGCCCGGAGTGCGAGGACCTCGCCTGCGGTGCCGTGACCGCCGTGATCGACCGGCACGGCGACGATTTCGTCTGGCGCGACTTCGCCTGGCAGACCGACGACCACCCGGATCTGGAACGGAACGGCTATCACGGCATCGGCCCCTTCCGTTTCCACGGCGACCAGTACCGTGCCGCCCTCGGCTCCCTGCTCGCCGGGGCCGTGGCCGGGGGCGAGCGCCGCCGGGTCCTGCTCATCGGCGCCCGGGCCGCCGTCCTGGGCAAGCTCGCCGCCGCCCTGCGCATCATCGGCATCGGCGCCGACATCACCCGGGACGCCACGGGCGTACCCGCCGACGAACTGCGCACCTACGGCGCCGTCGCCTTCGGCCGCGCCGTCACCGAGCAGGAACGCGCGGATGTCCGGCACTCCTTCGAACAGGCCGGCGTCGACGTCGCGTACGTCGAGGGGCTGGCCCCGATCGTCCCGCTCCTGGTCGCCCAGATAGAGAACGCCCTGGACCGCAGCCCCCAAGAGCAGCGCCGGCTGACCCGGCTGGTCGCCGCCGACGGCGAGGCGGGCATCGAGGTCACCTCCCCCTGCCGGGTCCAGCTCACCGCGTACCGGCTGGACCGCCTCTACCGCACCCATATGCACGAGGTGTTCGACGGCGTCCTGGAAGCGGGCCGCCACCGGCTTCCGCTGGACACGAGGGCCACCAGAGGGGAGTCCTTCATCGTGGCGCGGACGTCCGGGAGCGTCCTGGTGGAGGCGATGGCCCGCTGACGGCCCGGGCCGGTCGCCCACGTGCGCGAAGCCGGCACCGGCGGGCGCGAAACCCGGGCGCGGGCGCGAGGGCCCGGCGATTAGGATCGGCCTCCTGATGACTGCCACTCTCGTCGCCAAGAACCTCGCCGCCGGCCACGGCGACCGCACCCTCTTCGCCGAACTCGACCTCGTCGTCGCGCCCGGCGACGTGATCGGTCTCGTCGGTGCCAACGGCGCGGGCAAGTCCACCCTGCTGCGCATGCTCGCCGGTCTCATCAAGCCGGAGGAGGGCGAGCTGCGGCTCTCCCCGCCGTCGGCCGCCGTCGGCCATCTGCCGCAGGAGCCCGAGCGCCGGCCAGGCGAGTCCGTACGCGAGTTCCTGGCGCGCCGCACGGGTGTGGCCGAGGCCCAGCGGGTGATGGACGAGGCCACGCAGGCACTCGTCGACGGGGCGCCGGGCGCGGACGACGCGTACGCGGACAGCCTGGAGCGGTGGCTCGCGTTGGGCGGCGCCGACCTCGACGAGCGGGCCGAGGAGGTCGCCGACTCGCTCGGCCTCGCCGTCGGCCTGGACCAGCCGATGACCTCGCTCTCCGGCGGCCAGGCGGCCCGCGCCGGACTCGCCTCGCTGCTCCTGTCCCGCTACGACGTGTTCCTGCTCGACGAGCCGACCAACGACCTCGACCTGGACGGCCTGGAGCGCCTCGAACGCTTCGTCTCCGGGCTGCGCGCGGGCACGGTCGTCGTCAGCCACGACCGCGAGTTCCTCACCCGCACGGTCACCAAGGTCCTCGAACTCGACCTGGCCCAGCAGCAGATCACTCTGTACGGCGGCGGCTACGAGGCCTATCTGGAAGAGCGGGACGTGGCCCGCCGGCACGCCCGAGAGGGCTACGAGGAGTACGCCGACAAGCGTTCCGCCCTTGAGGGCCGCGCCCAGATGCAGCGTTCCTGGATGGACAAGGGCGTCAAGAACGCCCGGCGCAAGGCGAACAACGACAACGACAAGATCGGCCGCAAGTTCCGCAGCGAGGCCAGCGAGAAGCAGGCCGCGAAGGCCCGGCAGACCCAGCGCATGATCGAGCGTCTCGACGTGGTGGAGGAGCCGCGCAAGGAGTGGGAGCTGCGCATGGAGATCGCGGCGGCCCCGCGGTCCGGCTCCGTGGTCGCCACCCTGCGCGACGCCGAGGTCCGGCGGGGCGACTTCACCTTCGGCCCGGCCACGCTCCAGATCGACTGGGCGGACCGGGTGGCCGTCACCGGTGTGAACGGCGCCGGCAAGTCCACCCTGCTCGGCGCCCTGCTCGGCCGCGTACCCCTGGACTCCGGGCATGCCACGCTCGGCTCGGGCGTGATCGTCGGCGAGGTCGACCAGGCCCGCAAGCTGTTCCACGGCACGGAGGCGCTGCTAGACGCGTTCTGCGCGGCCGTCCCCGACACCGAGCCGGCCGAGGTCCGTACGCTCCTGGCCAAGTTCGGCCTCAAGGCGGACCACGTCCTGCGCCCGGCCGCGAGCCTCTCCCCGGGCGAGCGCACCCGGTCGGCGCTGGCCCTGCTCCAGGGCCGGGGCGTGAACCTCCTGGTCCTCGACGAGCCGACCAACCACCTCGACCTGCCGGCGATCGAACAGCTGGAATCGGCCCTCGACTCCTACGAGGGCACGCTGCTCCTGGTGACGCACGACCGCCGCATGCTGAACGCGGTCCGCACGACCCGCCGCCTGGAGGTGGCCGCGGGCAAGGTGACGGAACGCTAGCCGCTCCGCTGCCTCCGCTGGAACTCCGGTGCGTCGTCTGCGGGCGCGTCGTGGCCGGCCGCGCAGTTCCCCGCGCCCCTAAAAACGGGGCTGCGCCCCTGTTTTTCGCCCTTTAGGGG